>CANJYI010000076.1 GCA_947478975.1 Chthoniobacteraceae bacterium | reverse complement strand
GCGGGCCGGCCCACCCTTGGCAGCTGGCTCAGCTACGCGCTCGGTTCCGAAACGAGCGAACTGCCCGCCTATGTCGCACTCACCGACCCGCGGGGCCTGCCCGTCCTCGGCGTCTCCAACTGGACCCAGGGCTGGCTGCCCTCCATCTACCAGGGCACCGCGGTGCGCTCGCAGGAACCCAGGATGCCCAACCTCGACCCCGCGCCCCACCTCCGGGGCGAGGCCCAGAAGCGCTATCTGGATTTTCTCGGGCAGCTCAACGGGGACCATCTTCAAAGGCATCCGGGGGAGAGTGACCTGGAAGCGCGCATCGCAAGCTATGCGCTTGCCGGAAAGCTCCAGCTTGCGGCCAAGGAAGCCCTCGACATCTCGGGCGAAAGCGAGGCCACCAAGAAACTCTACGGCATCGACGAGCCGGCCACCGCCGAGTTCGGGACCCGCTGCCTCATCGCGCGGCGGCTCGTCGAACGGGGGGTCCGCTTCGTGCAGCTCTTCACCGGGAACCAGACCTGGGACCACCACAAGGGCATCCTCGCCGGCCTGCCCGCCGCCTGCAAATACGTAGACAAGGGGTCCGCCGCGCTCGTCATCGACCTCAAGGCGCGGGGCCTGCTCGACTCGACCGTCGTCCACTGGGGCGGCGAAATGGGACGCCTGCCGGTCGTCGAGTATCCCGGCAGCAAAGAGGTGGCGGGACGCGACCACAACACCTACGGCTTCTCCATGTGGATGGCGGGCGGCGGATTCAAAGCGGGAGCCACCTACGGGGAGACGGATGAATTCGGTCACAAAGCGGTCAACGACATCGTCACCCACCACGATTACCACGCCACGCTGCTGCATCTGTTCGGTCTCGAACACGAAAAGCTCACCTTCCACCGCAACGGCTCCCCCATGTCGCTCACCGACAACAAGGGCGGAAAGATCATCCCGGGGCTGCTTTCCTGATTCCCCCGCCCAAAGCACGTGCACACCACACCAGCGCAGAAGGAACCAGCCGGCCGGGTGCGGCGGATGCGGCGGATGCGGCGCACCCCGGGTCCGGCTTCGGGCACCTTCCGGACCGCCCTTGTCCTGCTGGCACTCACCGCCCGGGCCGTATGCGCGGAACTTCCGGATATCTCGAGCGTCCCCCCCGACCTGGTTCTCCCGGTGGTGAGTCACATCGCACCCGGCCCCGGCCTCCGCGTTCCCGCCACCGCGCCCGGCTGGGAAACCACGGCCGTCTCCCACCTGCTCTACCTGCCCACCGACTGGAAGCCGGCGGCCAAGTTTCCCGTCCTGGTGGAATGGACAGGCAACCAATACAAGGGCCCAACCGGAGACGTCTGCCCCGGGACACCGGAGGGAGCCAAGCTGGGATTCGGGATCTCGGGAGGCGTGGGCTGCATCTGGCTCACCCTTCCGTATCTGGATAATCCGGGCAAACAACCTGTCACCACTTGGTGGGGAAACGCGCCCGAATACGATCCGGAGCCGACGCTCGCGTACTGCCGGGCGGCCGTGCGCGAAGTGTGCGAGCGGTTTGGCGGGGACGCGGAGCGGGTGGTTTTGGCGGGTTTCTCCCGGGGCGCCATCGCGGTGAACTACCTGGGTCTGCACGATGCGGAAACCGCGCGGCTCTGGCGCGGGTTTGTCTGCTACAGCCACTATGACGGAGTACGCCGCTGGAACTGGAGCGGCACGGACATGGAGTCCGCGGCCGCCCGCCTCAAGAGGCTCGCGGGCAGACCGCAGTTTGTTTGCGGGGAAGCCGCGAACGCGGAGGACACCCGGCTGTTTCTGGAGCGCAACAGCCTGCTGGGTTCGGGGGAGTTTACCTTCTGCGGCACCGGCTTCCGCAACCACGACGACGCGTGGATCCTGAGGCCTAGCGAGGCGCGCACCCGGCTCCGGGAGTGGTTCCGCAAGGTGGTGCAGTAACACGGAGCACCCAGTCAGTTCCGTGCCTCGTGCCTGCTTAGTGTGATACTTTTCTCTGACTGCTCACGGAACAGGGAGTGATCCACAGATGACAGAGATTCACAGATGCTGATTCCTGTCTTTCTCAGCCGTTAAATCTGCCTGGCATCTGCGGATACAACTCTTCCTACCCCAAAAGCGCCTGGTCCCGGCGCCCAAGGGCGTAGGCTTCGAACACCCGCTTGATCTCGTCCCTGACCCGGCGGAACACCACCAACTGCTCCTCCTTCGAACCCGTGGCGTGGGCGGGATCGTCAAACCCCCAGTGGTGCCGGTTGCGCTGGCCGGGGAACATGGGACAGGCCTGGTCCGCGTTGCCGCACACGGTGATGACGGTCTCCACATCCCTGGAGAGAAACTCGTCCATGTGCTTGCTGTGATGCGAGCTGATGTCGATGCCCAGCTCCTGCATGACCTCCACCGAAAGCGGATGCACGTAGCCGGCGGGCTTGGAGCCGGCGCTGGCCACCTCGAGCAGATCGCCCGCGGCTGCCCGCAGGAGCCCTTCGGCCAGGTGGCTGCGGCACGAATTCCCAGTGCAAAGGATCAGAACAAGCGGCTTCATAAGCGGAATTAGCAGCAGCCCCCTCCGGGCTTGCAGGCTGTCGAGGCAACGGAAGCCACGGGCGCCACGAAGGCCGCCGGTGCAACAGGCATGCTGGGAACCTCCGGTTCGCTGCCGCAACTCCCGGGCAGGCACACGCCACGAGCCAGACAATCCGTGTGTTTTGCGCCCAGTTGGAACTCCAGCACCCCGGGGGAAAACTCCGCGCCCTCGAGCGCAAACTGGGCAACCGTCCCCAGCTCGTGTTCGATTTCCACCGGCAGGCTGAAGTCCTCCAAAAGATCGCCGACCCTCTCAAAAATAGCGGCCAGCTTGCCGGCCGTCAGCCTGTGCTCGATGTCGTCGTACACCCAGGTCTGGAGCAGGCAGGTCTCCTGCACCCGGCGTGTGCCGCCGCAATCAATGAACCGCTTTGTGACATGCCCGACCTCGGTGATGTGGAAGTGGGCGGGAACCCTCGCTCCGTCGGGCAACCGTAGGGAAACCTGCTTTTCGGGATGCTCCTGCAACTGCTCTATAAACTCTTTGATATTCATAACTTTTTAACAACATACGCCCGCCCCGCTCCCCGCCATAGCCGGGGGAGGACAGACTTGGTCTACGCACTGGAGGAAATCGCTGAAACATTCGCACGCCAGCCTGTAGTAAACGTTCAGACCCCGCTTCTGACAGGCCACCACTCCGGCGTGACGCAAAATCAACAGGTGCTTGGAAACCGTCGAGACATCGTCCCCGACCAGATCGCGGAGTTCGCCCACGCACAGCTCCCCCTGCATCAACCGCTCGGTGAGCAGCAGGCGGGTGGGGTGCGCCAGAGCCTTGAGCACGGCGACCCGTTTTTGCGATGTGGGGGAGATGGCGGTCATTTGCTTATTTGGCAAAATAGCCAAGCGCTTTGTGCGCACAAGAAAGATCAGCCACCCAACGCACAATCTTGGCCCCCCCCACCGCCCAAGTCCGAAGCCTACTTCTTCGCGGCAGCAGCAACTGGGACGGGTATCCCGGAGGATTCCAGCACCAACCTCTGAAACGCGTCCTTCGCCTTGCCCGAGTCTGGCACGAGCACGTTCTGCACGAGAAAGACGGTCACGAGGCCCTGCTTGGGAAAGACCCACCCGTGGGTCGCAAACGCTCCCCCGTGCCCGAAGCTGCCCGCAGGCAGCAGGGCGGAGCCACGCTGGCTTTCCAAAACGCACTGCCAGCCGGCGGCGTACGACTGGGGCTTGCCACCTGCATCCACCGGACGAGTCATGTCACGCACCGCAGTCTCTGACAAAATGCGAACACCATCGAGCGCGCCGCCGCCCGCAATCATACCATAAAACCGCGCAAGATCGGGCGCCGTGGAAAAAAGCCCCCCCGAAGGCTCAACCATGTGCGTCACCGACGCGTCGCTGGTCACAAACGGGTTGTACCCGGGCACCAGCTCCCCCGATTCCTCGTCGAGTTTGTACGTGCGTGCGATCCGAACCCGGAGCCTGTCGTCCGGGTTAAACGCGGTGTCCTTCATCCCGAGGGGTTCGAAGATTCGGGTCTGCAGGAAATCTTCGTACTTCATGCCGGAGACGATTTCGAGGATCCGCCCCGCGACGGTTGGGCCGAAGCCATACTCGTATGCGGAGCCGGGCTCGAACGCCAGGGGCGCCTTTACGAGGGTCGCGACGTAGGACTTGAGGGAGACCGCGCCGTCGGTGGCCTTGCGCGGTGGGAACGCAATCCCTGCGGTGTGGCTCAAAAGCATGCGCAGGGTGATCGGCAAGGCAGGTGCCGCGCCGTTGGCGAGTTTGACCTTTCCGAGTTCAGGCAGCCAGCGGGAGGCGGGTTCGTCGAGCGACAGCTTTCCCTCGTCCACGAGCACCATGACGGCGGTGGCGTTGATGGATTTGGTCATGGAGGCGATCCAGAAAACGGAGTCCTTGGCCATCGGTTTGGCTGCCCGACGGTCAGCCATTCCGACGGCTTCATGGTGGACAACCTTGCCGTTTTCCATCACGAGGGTGACGACGCCGGCTGCCTGTTTGGCTGCCACCGCCGCGTCCATGGCGGGGCGGATTTCGGCAAGTTTCTTGGCATCGAGTGCGTGGAGGAGGCCGGCTGAAAGCAGCAAGCTGAGCAGGGTGAACGGGAGGAGTTTTTTCATAGGGGGTGGGAGTCTCAATTCGGGCGGCTGAACCATCACGGAAGCAACGCCGCCCAAGGATGGACCACACAAAAGGGGCCAGGCAACGCTTTCTCCCCGGTTTACTTCGGGGGTGATTCCCAATCGTTCATTCCGCCAGTTCCCGCCATTGTCCTACGTTGAGCAGTTCACGCCCGGGTGCCGGCGCACCGGACTCTCCATTCCCGGGGAGTCTCGCCGTGGTGGCGCCGGAAGTGTTGCCCAAACCGGATCCCTTACCGCGCCGAGTATCCGGCTGGCCTTTCCCAGCGCATCGGACCAAAACGTAATTTCCTATCAGCCATGCTCCTCACCCATTCCGAAATCGAACAGGCTCTGCGCTCCCTACCTGGGTGGAGTACCGACGGCAAGTCACTACGCCGCACCTACGCCCTCCAGGGCTTCGCCGAAGCCGTTGCTTTTGTGAATCAACTCGTCGGTCCTGCCGAGGCCCAGGGCCACCACCCCGACGTCGCCATCTCCTACAATCGCGTCACCCTTAGCCTCACCACCCACGACGTCGGCGGCCTCACCGCCAAGGACATTGCCTTGGCCAGGTGTTTGTAAATGCGTCAGGCCGCAACCGGCTTCCTACCACCTGCCCGTTTCCTTTCTTGAATTGGGATGCTCTTCGCAAAAGCACCTTGGCAGGCGGCCGATTCCGCATTGAGAGTCATGATCTGAATTCGTTTTGCTGGGCAAATAATCACGTAGAGGCCCAGCCAAGGGCATCCAAGGGGACAGGCACTTACCGCTTTCTCGTCAAAGCTACTTCTCAAGCCAGCCCCGCCCGCGTCTCCTTTTCCCAGGTCAAAAGGAAAGAAAATTGCTTTTCACCCCTCGGCACGAATTCTTCAGCCTAGACGCGGGAGCGTTAAAAACTGAGCTGACCCGGAGGCGAATTAATGAAAATCAAGGATCTGAACATGAGACACCTATCTACAGTTGTGGTCGGACGGCTTGGAATCATTAGCTTGGCCACGCTTTTGGTCGCGCAGCTCTCCACTGCGGCGGCGGGGGAGATCAGCATCCGGAACGGCGACAGCATCGCCTTCCTCGGCGACTCCAACACGCAGGCCGGCTGGGAGCATCCCTACGGCTATGTGCGGCTCGTCCTGCTGGCGCTGGAGCAAGAGGGAGCAAAAGCCACCCCGATTCCGGCCGGCGTGGCCGGAGATACCTCGGAACGCATGCTCAAGCGTCTCGATGGCGTCCTCGCCAAGAAGCCCACTTGGCTGACCTTGAGCTGCGGCTTCAATGATGTCTCCCCGGCATGCGCATGGCAGGTCGGCTTCGAAGATTTCACGAAGAATGTGACTGCCATTCTCGACAAGTCGCAGGCAGCCGGAGTGAAAGTGATCAATCTCACGCCAACCCTCTACCAGGACACCGTTCCCGACAACGCGACCAACCAGAAGGCCTCGCCCTATGTGGAGTTCCTGCGCCAGACAGCCAAAGAGCGCAACCTGCCGCTCGCAGACCTCAATGCCGCGCACCGCGCGGAAATCGCACGGTTGAAGAGCGAAAACTCCCCACGGAGCACCTTATTGTGCGACGGCATCCACATGGCTCCGCGAGGCGACATGATGATGGCCACCGGGGTTCTGAAGACTCTGGGGCTCACCGACAACCAGATCGCCAAGGCCAAGGAAAAATGGCTGGATGCCGCCTACCGGCATCCGATCACGGCGTGGCGCGACATGACCGTCCGGCAGTTCGAGAAGGCAAAGGGCTTCGCCGCCAGGGAGAAAATAGATGCCGTCAAAACCGTGCTCGAGTCCTTTTGGGAACGCGCGCTGACGACCGCCGCCAAGGCGACGCCACCGCAGGCGGATATGAAGACCCTCCGAGATGTCACGCAGATTCAATACGGCAAAGACCTCGACGCCCTTCTGGAAAGTGATGTCCCCATGGCCAAGGAGAAATCGCCAGACGCCCCCCACCGCACGGGCGTCTTGGTGTATCGCGAGATGACCGTGCGGCAGTTCGAGAAGGCCGAGGCCTTCGCCGCCAGGGAGAAGGAAGTCTACGTCAGTAACGTGCTGGAGCCCCTCTGGATTCGCGCTCTGGTGAGTGCCGCCAAGGCGGCGCCGGCAGAGGCGGATATGGAGACAATCCGAGAAGCCGCAAAGATCCAATACGGCAAAGACCTCGACAACCTTCTCGATAGCGGACTCACCATCAAGGATCTGAAACAATGACACACCGGCAGCGAGTTAAAGATTTAACGCGCCGAGGGAATGCAGTCTCTACCCCCATCCGTGGGCAAAAAGGAAATTTCTGTCATTAAAATCACCGACCCGCTGCGTTTGCTTTGATTTTCCCAATGCGGAAAAGGATGAGTTCGGTGAGATGCTTGGGCAAGAACAGGCGGGCCAATCCGGGTGAACAAAAAACGGTCCACCGCGGCGATGACTCACCGGAAAGGTCTGGACTGTATCAGGCAAGCCAAAGCGTCATGCTCACTTCGACCCGCAGTCAATCGAGTACGGGGAAGCCGTGGGCCCTGTGGGGGGGTGCCGTTTGTTCCAAGAAGGGAGGCACGGATCTTGCCGATCAACTCGCGAAGCGTTGTTCTTTAGTACGGTTCCGCCGCATCTCCGAGCTGAGAAGACGGACGATTTTTTCTCCGATGCTCTCGCCTCAATCCGCCGCGAAGCACGGGCGCAGCAGCACCACTCCGGTCGTGAAGACGACGGAGAGCCGGCGAAGCATCGCCATCCAAGCCAGTGCAGAAAACGCACCCCTATCTGCAACGGAGATGAGGCATTTTGCCACCATTCAGCCCGCGTGACACCCCCGAGTTTTCGGGGGTAGCCGCGCGCTAATTAACCCGGCACCAGGGGGTGTTCCTCTTATCCGAACATGACTCACCGTTCTCATTTGCACACACTTTTTACCGTAGTGCTCCTCCTCATCGCCAGCCTTTGCATGCCTTGTGTCGTCCGAGCTGCGGAGCCGTTTGAAGCTTTTCTGGAGAAACATTGCATCCGCTGTCATGGCCCCGAAAAGGAAAAGGGTGACTTGCGCCTGGACCGGCTTTCTCGCGATTTCAAATTGGGTGCGGACAGCCATCACTGGGCCGAAGCAATCGAACAGGTGAACAGTGGCGAGATGCCTCCCAAGAAGGACAAGGAGAAGAAGCCGACGCAGGAAGAGATCGCGGAGTTTGTCTCGAACCTCGACTCGCGCCTCAAGGAGGGGCGGGCCTCGAGGATGGCGGCCCGGCCAGCGGTGGCGCATTACCGACTGAGCAGGAAAGAGTATCAAAACACTGTCTATGAGCTCCTCGGCGTCCGCTACGACCCTACAAAGCAGGGGGAGTTGAACGAGGATACGCTGTGGCACGGGTTTGAGCGTCTCGGGTCCGAACTTACCCTCTCGCCGTCGCATGTGGATCGCTATTACCGTGCGGCGGAGATCGTCCTCGACCGCGCCTTCCCCACCGCGTCCGGCGAGGCTCGTAAAGTCCGCAGGACTGCTGCGGAGTTGCGTTACGGTGGCGGGAAGTCCCAGATGGAGGCGCTTGCCCGGTTCGGCATCAAGCGTCCACTGCGTTACCTGATGGCCCCTGGCATGTCCTATTCGAATGAAGGCATCCAGGGAGCACTCTCGCCCGAGTGGTTCGGGAAAGGGGGAGTCGGTCCGGAACACAGCGGTCTCTACCGGATGCGCCTCCAGGCCAGCGGGATTCGTCCCATCGGTGGTCAGCCCGCGCACCTGAAGATTGGCAAGAGGAGGGAAGACAACGGGGCCGTCGAAGGTCTCATCGAGTTCGACGTCACCGCCCCGGAGGACAGTCCGCAGGTCTATGAGTTCGATGTCTTCTTGGAGATGCCGACAACCCTGACCTACAGCGTGGTGGCCACCGATGAAATCTCCGGTAGGAGCGGCGGAGCCTTCACCTACGCGATTGGCACCAGAGGTGCATATATTTTTACGCACAGCAGCGAGACTCAGCTCCTGAACCCGTCCGCTCCGCAGATGTTCGACGAAAAGGGAAACGGCCTTTTCTCCACGGTGCTCCTCGATTGGATTGAATGGGAGGGGCCGCTGGTGTCGGAGGCGGAAAAATCGCGCAGGGTGGGCTTGGTGCCGCCGGATGATGCGGCGCCCGAGGTGGTCGCGGAGCATCTGCAACGCTTCGCCGAATGCGCCTGGCGGCGGGCGGTGAAGAAGGAGGAACTGGAGGAGTATCTACAATCCTACCGCTCCGAGCGTGCGGCGGGCGAAAAGACGGCCTACGCCTATCGAGTCGCGATGCAGGGCGTGCTGACATCCAGACATTTCCTCTATCTCGTCGAGGGCGACCCGGTGGCCCGCGAACGGCTTACCGACTCGGAGCTTGCCTCGCGGCTCTCCTATTTCCTCTGGAGTTCGATGCCCGACGACGGCCTTTTTACTGTGGCCAAGGGCGGCACTCTGAACGGCGAGGGCCTCCAGAAAGAGGTGGACCGGATGCTGACGGACATCCGCGTCAACCGCTTCGTCGATGACTTCTCGCGGCAGTGGCTGCAACTGCACCGCATGGGCATGTTCCCGCCGGACAAGAAGCTCTATCCCATCTACGACGCGTGGCTGGAGACCAGCATGAAGGCCGAGCCGGTGGAGTTTTTCCGCGAGATGTTTGGCAAGAACCTGCCCATCGAAGGGTTCATTGATTCCGACTGGACCACGGCCAATGCGCGGCTGTGCGATTTCTACGGATTGCCGGAACCGAAGTCGGGCGGCTTCCAGCGCGTGTCGCTCAAGCCCGAGGATCGTCGCGGCGGTCTGCTCACGATGGGCGCGGTGCTTGGACTCACTTCCGACGGCACACGCCAACGCCCGGTGCATCGCGGCGTCTGGCTCAGCGAAGCCATCCTCGGCAAAACACCACCGCCACCGCCCGCGAACGTGCCTGCCATCGAACCCAATCCTCCCAAGGACCCCAAGGCCTCCCTGCGCGACAAGTTGGAGGCGCACGCCAAAGACGCGAACTGCGTCGCCTGCCACGCCAAGATTGATCCGCTGGG
>CANJYI010000075.1 GCA_947478975.1 Chthoniobacteraceae bacterium | reverse complement strand
TGCTGGGACTGGCAGGGCGACTACACTGGTAATACCACCGACCCGAGAGGACCCGATACTGGCGCAAGCCGGATCTTACGCGGGGGCGGATGGAACTACGCAGCCGATCTCTGCCGCGTTTCCTACCGCGCAACCACCTTAGGCCTCAGTTACGCGGTCATTGGCTTCCGAATCGTTCGCAGTTCGCCATTTTAATTCCACAGCTGGGGGGCACCGAAAAATTCTTTTTGTCCATAGACCGCGGCAGACTGGGTGCCTCGCAATGAAGACAGCGGTGCAAATACAAGGGATGCGAAATGAGCAAGGCTTTACTGCCTGACCGAAGACCTCCTGGACGGTTGCCTTGCGCCGGTCTTCTCGACCGCGCCTTTGACATGGGAAGAAAGCACCCCCGGCCGACCATGTGCTCCGACATTCTTTCGCCCTGGTTTTCCGGGGGCGAGGAGCGGCTTTAGAAAAGGGGCGATCCGGCTCTCGGGCACGCGCAAAACCTCCTCCGGCGTGCCGGAGAAAAGCAGCCTTCCGCCGTTCAGACCAGCCTCAGGACCGATCTCCAAAAGGTAGTCGGCCTCGGCGATGACGGCGGTGTGGTGCTCGATCACCACAACGGTCTGTCCCGCATCCACAAGGCGGTGCAGCACTTCCAAAAGCTGGCGTACGTCTGCCTGGTGCAGGCCGATGGTGGGCTCCTCGAGAAGGTAGAGGATCGACTTGGTCTTGCGTGACTTGCGCAACAGGCTGGTCTCACTTCGACCGATCCCCTTGGCCAACTCGCTGACCAGCTTGAGCCGCTGGGCCTCGCCCCCGCTAAGGGTCTGGCTGGCCTGTCCGAGCGTCAGGTAGCCGAGGCCCGTTTCACAAAGCAGTTTCAAAGGGCGCGCAATCGCGGGCTGTTGGCCGAAGAACACCGCCGCCTCGTCCATCGGCATCGAGAGGACGTCCGCAATGTTTTTGCCGCCGTACAGCACTTCCATCGTTGCCAGGTTGTAGCGGCGCCCGGCGCAGTCCGGGCAGGCGATGTGCGCGGGAGGAAGGAAGTTCATCTCAATCTTGAGCGACCCCTGGCCGAGGCAGGTTTCGCAGCGGCCTCCCTCCGTGTTGAAAGAGAACCTTCCCGCCCCGTAACCGCGCATCCTCGCGAGCGGAGTGGCGGCGAACAAATTCCGGATATCGTCAAACAGCGAGAGGTACGTGGCCGGGGTCGAGCGGGAGGTCTTTCCAATCGGCGACTGGTCGACTTCATAAACGGTCTCGAGCAGTTCAGTCCCCTTGAGTTCTCGCAGGCGAAGCGGCGCCGGCGCTGCGTGCTTCGTCTTCTTCTTGCCGGCCAGCGCGGACTCCACCGCCGGCTTGAGAATGCCGCGCATGAGCGTGCTTTTGCCGGAGCCTGAAATCCCGGTGAGGACGGTGAGCCGCCCGACGGGAATCCGTGCGTTCAACTCCCTCACGTTGTGCAGGCTGGCGCCCTCGATCTCAATCCATCCGGGAAATTCGTTTCCCTCCAGCGTCCGGCGGCTTCCCCGGGTGGGGTGGCGGAGCGGTTCGCGCAGACAGGCGCCCGTCGCTGAAAGCGGGCTGTTGCGCAGGTCGTCCAAAGTGCCCTGTGCGATGATCTCGCCGCCATGCCTTCCCGCACCGGGGCCGAGGTCGATGACATGATCGGCGCGCCGGAGCGTGTCCTCGTCGTGCTCGACGACGACCAGCGAGTTGCCCTTGTCCTTGAGTGCTTCAAGCGTGTCCAGCAGCGCCTCGTTGTCGCGCGGGTGGAGGCCGATGGTGGGCTCGTCCAGGACGTACAACACGCCGCGCAGGTTGGAACCGAGTTGTGCGGCGAGCCGGATGCGCTGGGACTCCCCGCCCGAAAGCGTCTTCGCCGAACGCTCCAGGGAGAGGTAGCCGAGGCCGACCTCGTCGAGGAACTTCAGGCGCTGGGCAATCTCGGGCAGGATGTCGGCGGAAATCCGGGCCTGGTTGCCCTTGAACTTGAGTTTCGACATCCAGTGCAAAACCTCCTCGGCCGTCTGCGCTGCGACCGCCGAAATCGTGGCCCCGGCGACCTGCACTGCGCGGGCCACCGCGTTGAGGCGCGCCCCGTCGCAGTCGCGACAGTTTGTGGAAACGCCCGCGTCCAGCGCCTCATGCTGGCGCTCGTGATCGAGTTCAATTTCGAGGGCGGAGTCCAGCCGCGGATTGTCCCGACGCTCCCACTCCTCGCCAAAGCCGTGGCAGGATTCGCACCAGCCGTGGGGGCTGTTGAAGGAGAAAATGCGCGGGTCCAGGTCCTCGAAGGAACGCGAGCAACCGGGACAGATCTGCTCGGTGCTGAGCACGTGTCGCTTGTTGCGGGCGTCCAGAATCAGCGCGGTCCCCTTGCCGATTTCCAGCGCGCGGGCAATCTGGGCGCGCAGGTCCGCCCCGCCGGAAGACTTCCCGACAAGCACCTCGATGGTGTGCTCCTGGTAGCGGGAGAGCTTCGGAAAACTGTCGGCCCGCTCCCATTTTCCATCGACCAAAAGGTCCTCGAATTGGTGGCGCACGGCCCAGTCGGCCAGCTCGGTGTGGAAGCCCTTTCTTGCACGCACCAGGGTCGCAAGCACGCGGATCACGCCCTTTTCCGCGAGCGCCTCTGCAATGGCAGTGGCACCCGCAACCGTCTGGCGCTGGACGGGAAGCGCACACTCCGGACAGTACTGGACGCCCAGCTTTGAAAAGAGCAGGCGGAGGAAATGGTAGACTTCCGTGACGGTGGCGACCGTCGACTTTCCGCCGCCGCGCGTCAAACGCTGCTCGATGGCCACGCTGGGCGGAAGTCCGGTGACACTGTCCACATCCGGGCGCTCCAACTGCGTGGCGAACTGGCGGGCGTACGGGGACATGCTGTCCAGAAAGCGGCGCTGTCCCTCTGCGAAAAGCAGGTCGAAGGCGAGGGAGGATTTTCCAGAACCGCTCAGGCCGGTGATCACCGTCAGCATGTTCCGCGGAATTTGGAGCGAGAGGTTCTTGAGATTGTGCTGGCGAGCACCCGTGATGCAGATCGCGTTCGGTTCGTTTATGACGGGCGGTTCCTCCGCGACCCTGGCCAGGGCGCCGGCACTCCAGATTCCCGCGGAAGGCCCCACAAAGCGGCCGGTGTGCGACTCCGGACAGGCCGCGATTTGGGCAGGCGTTCCGACCGCCAGCACATGGCCGCCGTGGACGCCCGCCTCGGGACCGAGGTCGATCACGTAGTCGGCTCCGCGGATCACGTCAGGATTGTGTTCGATCACCACGACGGAATGGCCCTCGTCTACAAGGCGGTTTAGCGCGCCCATCAAAAGACGGATGTCGTCGAAATGCAGCCCGGTGGTTGGCTCGTCGAGGATGAGCAGCGCATTCGGTTCGGAACGTGCCAGCAGTCTTTCCACAAGCTTGAGCCGCTGCGACTCGCCCCCGGAAAGCCCGTTCAGCGGCTGTCCCAACCGGAGGTAGCCCAGTCCGATTTCCTCCAATGCACGCAAGGGGGCCTTGATCGACGCCAGGGGGATCGTGTCCGCAAAGGAAAGCGCCTCCACAACCGTCAGCGAAAGCACCTCGTCGATGGAAAGCCCGCCCAATTTGATTTTTCTCACGTGCGCCTGGTACCGGCGCCCCTCGCATTCGGGGCAGCGGACGAACACGTCGCTTAGAAACTGCATCTCGATTTTCTCGAAGCCCGAGCCGCCGCAGCGCTCGCAGCGGCCCGCGCCGGAGTTGAACGAAAACGTGCTCGCAGTGAAGCCGGCCTCCTGAGCATCGGCCGTGGCGGCGAAGGCCGCACGGATCGCGTCAAAAATCCCGAGATACAGCGCTGGGCTGGAGCGCGGCGTCTTGGAGAGCGCGGACTGGTCAACCAGAACAACGGTGCCGACTTTATCCGCTCCGCCGAGCGTGCTGGAGTCTGCGAGCGGTTCATCCAGCTCAAGGCCCTTCGCGTGGGCGAGGTGGCGGTAAAGAACCTGATGTACGAGCGTGCTTTTTCCAGATCCGGAGACGCCTGTGACGCAACACAATACTCCGACAGGGAACGCCACGTCGATGCCGGCCAGATTGTTTGCGGTAGCCCCGCTGATGGTGAGCCAGGCCCGCGGTTTGCGCTGGGTGGCAGGATGGGGAACAGTTTTTTTGCCGGTCAGGTATTCGCCGGTGAGCGTCTGGATTTCGCCGGAAAAAACGGGTTCGGCGGGCCCCGCATAAATGAGCTCCCCGCCTGCATCGCCGCGGCCCGGCCCGATTTCAACAATATGGTCGGCGGCCCGGAGGATCGCTTCCTCATGTTCGACGACGAGCAGGGTGTTGCCCCGATCCCGCAGGCGGCCCATCACGCAAAGGAGGCGGTGCGTGTCGCGCGGATGGAGGCCGATGCTGGGCTCGTCGAGGACGAAGAGCGTGTTGACTAGGGCCGTCCCGAGACAGGTGGTAAGGTTGACGCGCGCCGTCTCGCCGCCGCTCAGGGTGCGGGTGGGCCGCTCCAAAGTCAGGTAGCCAAGACCAACCTCCAACAGATAGTGGAGGCGCGAGCCGACTTCGCCGGCGAGCAGGTCCGTGGTGGGGTCCGCGGCGAGCTGGCCGCGGCGCTCGGTCAGGAAAGCATGGAGGGCGTCCACGGGGAGGCGCATCAAATCCGGCGCGGTGAGGCCGTCCCAGCGAAACAGCAGGGTTTCCGGAGCAAAGCGGCCGCCGGCACAGTCGGGGCAGACGGAGTAGGTCCGGTAGCGGCTCAAGAGCACGCGCACGTGCATTTTGTAGCTCTTGGACTCGAGCCAGTTGAAGAAGCCGCGCACACCATACCAAAGGCCTTCATTCCAAAGCTCCTCGCCCGGGCGCCCGGGCGCCTCCCCCAGAAGCACCCACTCCTTGTGTACGGCGGGGAGTTTTTCAAAGGGCACCTTGGTGCTGACTCCCTTGGCCGCGGCGGCTTTAAGCAGGTCGCGCTGGCACTCCAGACCGTTCTTGGTCTGGAAGGGTTTTACCGCGCCGGCGCCCAGGCTCAGACCCGTGTCTGGAATGGCCCGCATCGGATCGATGGTGATGGTGCGGCCGAAACCCTTGCAGGTGGCGCAGGCGCCCAGCGGGTGGTTGAAAGAGAACCGGCCGGCACTGGGCTCCGGGAGCGTGACGTCGCAGCCTCCGCAGTGGCGGCCGAGTGCGTAGCTGTGAAGGACATCGCCCGCGACGGCAGCAAGACGGCCCTTCCCGAAACGGAGCGCGGTTTCCACCGCCTCGAAAAGGCGCGCCCGCACGGCGGGGGCGGGCGTCAGCCTGTCTTGAATGACGTAGACCGTCGTCGGCAGTTGCGGGGCCGCGTCAGCCGTGCGAAAGACAGCGCCCCCGAACCAGATCCGCTGGTAACCTTGCTGCTGAAGGAAGGAGAAAAACTCTGCCGCATCCGCATCGGGAGGGACCGAGAGAGGGAAGCAGACAAGGAGCGGTCCCGCGTTGAGGGAAAGAAGGGAGGCCGCGATGGAGGAGGCGGTCTCGGGTTGGACGGGCTTTTGGCAGGAGGGACAAAAGGCCTGCACCACGCGGGGAAGCAGCAGTTTGAGGTAGTCGTTAAGGTCGGTGATCGAACCAACCGTGGAGCGGGTCGACTTGACGGCGTTGACCTGCTCTATCGCAATGGCCGGTGGAATGCCCCGGATTTCGTCCACGGCCGGCTTGTCCATCCGGTCAAAGAACTGCCGGGTGTAAGGGCTGAACGTCTCCACATACCGGCGCTGGCCCTCGGCATAAAGGGTGTCAAAGGCGAGGCTCGACTTGCCGCTGCCGCTCGGACCGGAAACCACGATGAGCTTTCCGAGCGGAAGGGAAAGGTCAAAGCCCTTCAGGTTGTTTTGGCGGGCGCCGCGGATCTCGATGGAGCCCGTGCTTGAGGAAAGAAAGTCGGACATCAGGCCGGCAGAGCTGTACCCGGGAAGGGGGACGCGGAGACTGCGCGAAAAAATGGAGCGGGTCGGCTAATCTGCGAGGGCGGTAAGTTTGCGGATCGGCCAGAAAAGGATCGAAAGCGGATAGTTGATAGCCCGCAGGAGGGGAAGAACAGCCCCCTTGAGCAAGGGGTTGAGCAGCCGCTGCAGGGAAGGCATGGCATCGTAGATAAGGGTCACTAGGATGATTTCAACCAGTACGAGGAGCTTCTGGATATCGGTCAAATGGGCGATCTGGAGCGACTTGGTGGTCGTCTCCGCCATGAGCAGCAGGCCAATCCAGCCGATGAGGACGTAAATACTGTCGCTGAGCACCGGAAAACGACGCACCACTCGGACGGTGTAGCGGCCAAGGAAGCCCACCAAAACCACGCCAAAGAGCACGCTGGAACAGACCACCCACACCGTCTTGCTCATGGAGACCGCGGCAATGATGTTATCGGTGGTCAGGAGGAAGTCCACAAAGAGGACCATGAGGACCGTTTTGGCAAAACCCCACTGCTCCTCACGGACGGAACCCTCTGGGGTGTGAGGCCTGGTGAAGTGGGATGCCATGAGGTGGATCATATACAGCGAACCCACGATTTTGGCCGCGAAGGACATCGAGATCAGAGGGGCGGTCACCAGCAGGGCCACGACTCTGAGGATGTAGGCGCCCAAGGTTCCGATCCCCAAGGCAAGGGGGCGCTGTTTGCCCGGCAGATGGGCGGCGACCGCCGAGACGGCCATCATGTTGTCCACCGAGAGGAGCACCTCGATAATGGCCATCGCCGTCAAAGTCGGCCACTGCTCCTGAATTTCGTACCATTCAATCATATAACGTGACAACCAAACCTAGCGGTTCACTTCAAATGCCATATTAGTTAGGTTCAACGTTCGTTAATTGCAATTCCTAGTTTGGCTCCGCTGCGCCAATCCGCCGCAGGCGGGACTTGCACCCGCCTTTTGGCAGGGCATTCTGCTGGGCCTAGTTTTGGAAGTTTTATGTTTTGCCTGATGGAAGCTCAAATCGAATCCCTCTGTTTAAAAGTCCTCAAAGAAATTGCCGCCTGTGGAGACGAGGCGCAGCTTGAGGCCCTCCGTGTACGACTGCTGGGCCGCGGCGGCGAGTTGACCGCCTTTTCAGACCGGATGCGCGAGCTCTCCAAGGAAGAGAAGCCCAGGGTGGGCAAGATTCTAAACGAAAGCCGCACGGCGCTGACCTCCGCCTTGGAAGAACGCAAGGCGGCGTTGGTGGCCGAACAGGAGGGCAAGGCTTTCGCGGGTGTGGACGTGACCCTTCCGGGCACCGCTTTCCCCAGCGGCGCGCTGCACCCCATCACGCAGTTGATGGACCGGGCCACCCAGATTTTCCGGCGGATGGGTTTCGCCCTGGCCGACGGTCCGGACATCGAGACCGAGTGGCATTGTTTCGACGCGCTCAACACGCCGGCGGACCATCCAGCCCGGAACGAGGCGGATACTTTTTACATGCCCGACGGCAGGTTGCTGCGCACCCACACCTCTTCCATCCAGATCCGCACTTTGGAGCAGATGGCGCCGCCGGTGCGCATCATCGCCCCCGGCGCCGCGTACCGCCGCGACGAGGTCGACGCGACGCACCTCGCGCAGTTCACCCAGATGGAGGGGCTTTACGTGGATGAAAACGTCACGCTTGGTGATTTGCGCGGCACCCTGGAGTTCTTTTTCCGCGAACTGCTTGGCGGCGACGCTGAGTTCCGGTTCCGCCCCCACTTTTTCCCGTTCACGGAGCCCAGCTTTGAAGTGGACGTGCGTACCGCAGGATTGGCGGGGGGGCGCTGGCTTGAAATCGCAGGCTGCGGCATGGTGGACCCGGCGGTGTTTCATGCGGTCAACGCGCGGCGCGGCGATCAGGCGCTCGATCCCGAACGCTTTAGCGGATTTGCCTTCGGCTTCGGCTTGGACCGGCTTGCGATGATTCAGTCGGGTGTGCCCGACATCCGGCTCTTCACCGACGGCGACCAGCGCTTCCTTTCTCAATTTTAATTTTTCCCTGATTTTATGAAGGTCTCTTTAAACTGGCTCCGGGAGGTTGTGGAGTTTCGCGAAGACGCAGCGCGCTTGTCGCAACTGCTCACCATGGCGGGCGTCGAGGTGGAAGGCATTGTTGAGCGGGGCGCGGACTTCCCCAAGGTGGTTGCCGCGCAGATTGTTTCCTCCGAACAACATCCCAATGCGGACCGGCTCTCGGTCTGCCGGGTGGACGACGGTTCCGGCAAGCACCTCCAAATTGTGTGCGGCGCCAAAAACTACAAGGTGGGGGACAAAGTATTGGTGGCCCAGGCGGGCGCAGTGCTGCCCGGCGACTTCAAAATCCGCGTGGGAAAACTGCGCGGGGTGGAATCCGAGGGCATGCTTTGCAGTGCGAGCGAGCTGGGCCTGACCGACACGTCCGATGGCCTCTTGTTGCTGGATGCGTCCGCCGAGCCGGGCACTCCGATTGCGACCCTGTTTCCAGCCGACACGGTGCTGGATTTGGAGATCACCCCCAACCGCCCGGACCTACTGAGTCACGAGGGGATCGGGCGCGAAGTGGCGGCCCTGACCGGATGTGCCTGGCATCCGAAGGCCGGCTTCAGTCCCGAGACGGCCACCTCGGCCGAGGCGCCCGCAGTGGGCCGGGGCTGCTCACTGTATTCAGTCCGGCTCCTTGAGGGCGTGTCGGTCGGCCCCTCCCCGGAGTGGATGCGCCAGCGTTTGGAGGCGCTTGGAATGCGGGCTATTAACAACGTGGTCGACATCACCAACTGGGTGATGCTGGAGACCGGCCAGCCATTGCACGCCTTCGATGCAGACAAGCTGCGCGGAAGCCTTGGCGTGCGTTTTGCGGCACCGGGCGAAAGCATTTTGGCGTTAGATGGGAAGACCTACGCTTTGTCTGCGTCGGACTTGGTCATAGCCGACGAAAGCGGACCTGTGGCGATCGCTGGCGTGATGGGTGGCGCCAGCACCGCCGTGGATGCGGGTACAAAACGCGTGGCTCTGGAGAGCGCGGCTTTTGAGTCGGGCCTGATCCGGCGGACTTCGCGTCACCTCGGGCTTTCAAGCGAATCGAGCTACCGGTTTGAACGCGGCGTGGACGCGGCCGGGGCACTCCGGGCCTCGCAACGGGCGGCGGCTCTTCTCACAGAAGTGGCTGGCGCGAATGCCGTTGACTTGCAGGTTGGCGGCGGTGACCTGCAGATGGACGTGGGTGCACTCTTGATGGGGCTCACGCCTGTCAGACACGTTCCTCTCCGACTGGAACGCGTGGGTGCGCTGCTGGGTGCGGCGGTGCCCGAGGCGCGGATCGCCCAGATTCTAGGAGCGCTGGGACTCAGCAAGTCCGAGGGCGGCTGGGATGTGCCTTCGCACCGAAGCGACCTTACCCGGGAAGTGGATTTGATCGAAGAGATCGCGCGGATTGTAGGCATCGAATATTTCCCGGCATCCACACGCGCGCACTTCAGCCCCGCCTCGGCAGCGGACGGGCAATATGACAGGCTCATGCATTTGCGGCGGGCGGCGGTGGGTCAGGGCTTGTTCGAGGCCCGGAGTTTGACACTGGTTTCGGAGCGAATGGCCCTGAGCCCTTTTGTGCAGATGCCGCTGCAGCGGGTGAAAAATCCGCTCAACGAGGATCAGGTGGTGCTGCGGCCCGCGCTGGTTCCCGGGCTATTGGAGGCGGCGGCGCGGAATGCGCGCAGCGGGGTCAAGCAGGTGCGCCTGTTTGAGGTTGGGCGGGTTTTTTCCGCGGAGGGAACCGAGGAACGGACGCATCTCGGGGTGGTGGTGGCGGGTGCGTCTGCG
>CANJYI010000074.1 GCA_947478975.1 Chthoniobacteraceae bacterium | reverse complement strand
GGTGGGCAACCTCCATGCCACCATCGCCCATGCGGCGGGCTTTCCCGCGGACCAAGTCGTCATGTCACCCAGCGGCCGCCCATTCAGTGTCGGCAACAAATCCCAACCGCTCACCGCGCTGTTTGGATAGGATGGTCTGCCTTTAGTGCTGCGACTTGTCTTGCTAGGGAAAGCGCTTGCCAAGAAAGTTTTGGGACGCCACTGCAGGGCTGTTTCCTTTTTTTGGGGGTCCCCCGGCGTTGCCCTGGGCTGGCTAGGGAAGTGCACCTTCGGTGCGACGGACCGGCCGGGCACACATTGGGCCCGTCAAACGGGCCGCGACCTGCGCGCTCATTGTGGGTGACCAAGGGCGCTCGCAAAGCATCCCTGCCGCCCGGCTCTCTATCTCCGCCCCCTCTGGGATCAAGAGGGGCCGCTTGACGCCGCCAAACTTTAGCTGACTCGGGGTGCGAGGCGGCCGATAAACTTTCGCTCAGTCGCTGGCACCCGCTCGATCGCGTAGCGCAGCATGATTCGGGGCATCCGGGGGCCGTGCTCTTCCAGAAAGCCGAGCACAGGGGCAGCCTCTTTTTTGTAAGCCTCCCGAAGCATCCACCCGCATGCCTTGTGAATGAGGTCGTGTGGATCCCCCAGCAAGAGGCGCACCAAACGGAAGGTCCACTCAAAATCGCTTTGCCCGATGAACGCCTGCGTGGCCACCACCGCAACCCTGCGCTCCCACATGATGGGCGAGGCGGCCAAACCGTCCAGCAATGAGCGGTCGCGGTTGAGCAACCAGACCCCCAGAATCTGCGGGGCGCTCGAGTCCACCAAATCCCAATTGTTGACGGAGGCAAGGTTTTGCAAATAAAGGGCGGCCAACCGGTCGCGCAGCTCCCCTCCTTCAGGCGAGGCTCGAAAGCGGCGCACCAACAGCAGCAATCCAAACAGGCGCTCCTCATGCCATTGGGAGCCCAGCAGTTCGACGACTTGCGCGGAACTCAGCTCCTCAGCCGAATTCAAAAGCGCCCGCAACTGCGGCACGCTCACGCCCAAAAACAAGTCGCCCTCGCCGTAATCTCCCGGCCCCGTTTTGAAGAAACGCCGGACCTTGAGCGCGGCAGACTCCGATCCCAAGCCACGGATCCGTTGCCTCAAGGACTCAAGCAAACACATGCTCAGGCGTTCCCCAGAAAAAGGCGCTTACTCCACCCGCACAAGCGTCAGCCGGCGCAGGTCCATTACGGCGCCGCCCTTTTTCTCAACAGGCTTCACCGACACCACGGTCCTCCCTGCGGGAAGCTCCAACACCCCGATGCGTCTTGGCACAAACCGCTGAAAATGCCCGGTGTCCTCCACGGTAAAACGCACACTTTGCTCACCCACGCGCACGTCCACCAAGGAGCCTCCCTTTACGCACCCCTGCAGCACCTCCACCGCATAGCGTCCCGCCTGCGGCACCGTGCAATCCCACTCCACGTAATCCGCCGGGTTCACCCAAAAACCGAGCGTGTCTTTCTGGGGCGGCTCCTCGTAGCGCAGCTTCTCGCCGATGACCTGCGCATCCCTTGCGTTCAACTGCACCAGGCCCGCCGGTCCGGGGGACTCCGCCGCATTGGACAACCTTTTCGGATGTGTCCCGTTCATCGCCTCGCGCCAGGTTTCCATCGCACGGGCCATCTCCACCGCGGTGGGGCGCAACTCCACGCGCGATGCGTCAAACGCCTCGTAGCACGCGCTCCAAAGCTTGGGTTGGAAGGCCGGGTTTCCCTTGGGCATCGAGGCCTTCACGCTGCGGCGCCAAGCCTCCAGCTTGCCACGCATCGCCGCCACCTTCGGCGCGTCCGAGGCCGCCACGTCGCTCAGTTCCGAGGGGTCCGCCTTCAAGTTGAACAGCTCCATGCGCCCGTCCTCGTAGTGCTCGATCAACTTCCAATCCCCCTCCCGAATCGCCCCAGACGGGCGTCCCCCCTGGTTTGTGTAGTTGGGCATGTGCCAGAAAAGGGGCCGCTCCTCGAGTGTCCCGTTGCCTAGCAACACAGGTGCAATGCTCCTGTAGTCGCCCGGATTGCAGGCCTCTGCGCCTGTCATTTCCACAAAAGTAGGCGCAAGGTCCGCCAGCACCACCGGCTCGTGCACCAGGCCCGGAGCGATTTTCCCCGGCCAGCGCACCAATAGCGGCTCGCGGATCCCGCCCTCGTACAGGAAGCCCTTGCCCGCCCGGAACGGCGTGTTGTGGGTTGCCGGTGTCTGGGGAAGCTCCAGAACGTGCAGCCCACCGTTGTCTGAACAAAAGACCACGATCGTCTTTTCGCGGAGTCCGAGCGCATCAATCTTCTCCAGGACCTTCCCCACCGCGACATCGAGGGTCTCGATCATGGCGGCGTACACCGGGTTGAAGGCTGTGGCATTTGCTGCAATCCGCTCGGGCTGTGCGCCAAGGGGCACGTGCGGGTTATCAAACGCCATGTACAAAAAGAACGGGTTGGCGGCGTTCTCCTGAATAAACTCCGCCGCCTTGGCCGCCTGAGCGAATTCTCCCTTGCCTCCCTCCGTCTCGCTGGGCTGCGTGTTGGGTTTGCCCGCAAAAACCTTGTCAAACCCCCGCGAACCGGGGTCCTGCGGAGCGCGTCCCCCCAGATGCCACTTGCCCACGCAGGCCGTGGCGTAGCCGACCTTCTTGAGCTTTTCGGCGAGCGTCGCCGCGTCGGTTTGCAACCCCGTGGGAAGGGCAGGTTGGAGCAACCGGTGCCCCGGCCAGTCGGCACGCCCCGGCAGGAAACTGGTGATTTGGAGCCGCGCCGGATGCTGCCCGGTGAGGAGCGCCGCCCGGGTGGGGGAACAAACTGCGGCGGGCGCGTACGCGCAAGTGAAACGCTTCCCTTCAGTGGCAAGCCGGTCAAGGTTCGGAGTGCGGTGCCCGATGCGTCCGTACGCGCCGATGTCATTAATTCCAAGGTCGTCTGCGAGCAGCACCACGATGTTGGGCTTCTCCAAGGGGGCGGCCTGCGCGGCGACTGCACAAAAAAGCAGAACAAAGGGGGAAAGGATGCGTTTCATGAGGAGGAGGCCGACTATAGCGCCCCAAGCCCGGAAGC
Organism: Chthoniobacteraceae bacterium; assembly: GCA_947478975.1. Classification (GTDB taxonomy): domain Bacteria; phylum Verrucomicrobiota; class Verrucomicrobiia; order Chthoniobacterales; family Chthoniobacteraceae; genus Chth-196. The sequence goes on along the minus strand of CANJYI010000074.1, from coordinate 6,830 downwards.
GAATCACTCTTATTCTCGGAATGCTGCGGCCCGGGTGCCCCCTGTTTTATCTCCGGAAAGCCCTCGCCCCCCTAAGGGAGGAGCCTACGCCCGGTATTCTTAACTGCCTTGGAAAACCACGCGCCATCCTCCCGCTCTCTTCCCGAAAACAGCCTCGCAAAATTGCTGGGTCTGCTCGTTGCCGCTCCGTTGCTGCTGCCGCTTCAAGCGGGCCGGGGAGCCGAAGGCGTGGGTGCCAAGATCTACAGCGAGAGCTGCGCGGAGTGCCACGGCAAAAACGGCGAAGGCGTCCACGGCAAATACGACGATCCTCTCGCAGGCGCCCGCAGCGTGCAGGCGCTCACCCGGCTCATTTCCAAAACCATGCCCGAAGGCAAGGAAGGCAGCTGCGTCGGCCCGGACGCCGAGGCGGTGGCCGCCTATATCCACTCCACATTCTATTCGGCCGAGGCCAGGGCGCGGCTGCATCCTGTCCGGGAAAGCCTGTCGCGACTGACCGTGGCCCAGTACCAGAACTCGATCGCCGATCTGGTCGGCCGCTTCCGGCCCGGCTTCGACCGTCCGCCCGGAACGGAGCGCGGAGTGCGCGGCATTTACTCCGGGTTTGCCATCCTCACGCCCGAGGAAGAGGAGGCGGCGAAGGAGGCGCTCAAAAAAAAGGAGAAAAAGGACCGCAAACAGGAAAAGCTCGACCGGGTGGACCCGCAGGTGAGCTTCCACTTCGGCGCGGAAAGCCCCGTGCCGGAAAAGATGATCGCATCGGAATTCACGGTGCGCTGGAACGGCTCGCTCATCGCCCCGGAAACGGGCACCTACGAGTTTGTGGTAAAGTCGGAAAACGGAATTCGCCTGTGGGTCAATGACGTCGAGGAACGCCCGCTCATTGATTCCTGGGTCACGCCGTCCGTGGAGGTGCGCGAGGAGAAAAAGAGCATCTATCTGCTGGGAGGCCGGACCTACCGCTTTGCGGTGGCGTTTTTCAAGTTCAAGGACAAGAGCGCCTCCATCGAAGTCTGGTGGAAACCGCCGCACGGGATTCTCCAACCTCTGCCCCGGGAAGCCTTGATGCCGCAGGAGGTGCGTCAAAGCATGGTGGTGAACACGGCCCTTCCCGCGGACGACCGGAGCGACGGCTACGAACGGGGCACCACTGTTTCCAAAGAGTGGGACCAGGCCACCACCGCCGGCGCGCTGGAAGTCATCGAGCATCTGGAACTCCACCTGGACAACCTAGCCGGCACCAAGGCGGGGGCTCCGGACCGTTTGGAGAAGCTCAAGGAATTCAGCCTCAAGTTTGTCGAAACCGCCTTCCGGCGTCCGCTCACCCCCGAGCAAAAAGAGGCGCTGATTGAGCGGGCTTTCCAGAAGTCTCCCACCCCCGCCCTCGCGGTAAAACGGCTCGCACTCTTTGCGCTCAAGTCCCCGCGCTTTCTGTACCCGGCTCTTTCCAGCACCGAGATCCCCGATGACTTCACTGTTGCAGCCCGCCTTGCCGAGGTGCTTTGGGATTCCCTCCCCGATCCGGCCCTCTGGAAGGCGGCCCAGGAAGGCAAGCTGCGCACCGGGGAACAGATTGAAAAGGCGGCCCAGCGGATGCTTGCCGACCCGCGGACCAAGGCCAAGTTGGCGGGCTTTTTCCAGCAATGGCTGGACCTGGAGCGGGCGGAGCACGCGGCCAAGGACGCCACCCTCTTTCCAGAATTCACCGAGGCAGTCCGCGCGGATCTGCGCCAGTCGCTGCAACTTTTTCTCGATGAAGTCGTGTGGAGCGAGGCCTCGGACTACCGCCAACTGCTCCAGGCCGACCACCTGTGGCTGAGCCGGAGCCTGGGCAAGCTCTATGGCCGGGAGGTGGCGGAGGACGGTTTTCAAAAAATAGTGCCCGCCGAAGGCCAGCGCGCCGGTCTCCTCACCCACCCCTACCTGCTATCGGCGCTGGCCTACAGCAAAACGACCTCGCCCATCCACCGCGGTGTCTTTTTGAGCCGCAGCATTGTGGGTATCCAACTCAAGAACCCAGCCGTGGCGGTGGCCTTTGAGGACGCAAAGTTCGACCCAAGCCTCACCATGCGCGAAAAGGTCACCTCGCTGACCCAGAACAAGTCCTGCACGGGCTGCCACGGCGTGATCAACCCGCTCGGGTTTACCCTCGAGAACTTCGACGCCCTCGGACGCTGGCGCACCCAGGACAACCACAAACCGGTCGACTCAGGCGTCTCCTTCGAGGGCGAGGACGGGAAAACCGTGCGGCTCACGGCGGCCGCGGACGTAGCCCGCCTAGCGGTTTCCAGTGAGAAGGCCCATGAGGCATTCGTCCAACAGCTGTTCCTCCACAGCGTCAAGCAGCCGCCGGCGGCCTTCGCCCCCGAGACAGCTGCCGCGCTCACCAAACAGTTTGAGGCAGGCAATTTCAGCATCCGGAAGCTGCTGGTCCAAATCGCCCTGACCAAGGCGCTCCAGGGGCTACCGCCTGAACCGGTGAAGGTCGCCGCGCTCCCCCGTTGAAGAGCGCCGAGCCCACTGCCCACTATTGCTTTCCTCTGTAGCCAATCCCGCTAGCCTTTTCGAATCCCGCCATGAGCCCACTCAACCGCCGCCAGTTTCTGCACAATCTCGGAGTGTCTACCGCCGCACTGCCGTTTCTCAACGGCCTTCCCAGCCTGCAGGCCGCCTCGGAACCGGCGGGCCTCTCTGCAAAAAGGCAGCGCTTGGTAATCATGTTTTCTCCCAATGGCACGCTGCCCTCGGAGTTCTGGCCCGAGGAGGAGGGCGACCAGTTCCAGTTCAAGTCGATCCTTGCCCCGCTGGAGCCTTTCAAAAACAAGACGCTCCTCCTTAAGGGCGTCTTCAACAAAATCACCGGCGACGGCGACCACCACATGCGCGGGATGAGCTGCCTGCTGACCGCCAGCCGCCTGCTCCCGGGCAACATCATGGGCGGCGGCGGCGCTCCCTCTGGCTGGGCGGGTAGCATCTCCATCGATCAGGAAATCAAAAACCATCTCCAGTCCCGGCCAGAGACCAAGACCCGGTTCGGTTCGATGGAATTCGGAGTCGCCGTCCCAAACCGCGCCGATCCTTGGACGCGGATGAGTTACCTCGGGCCAAACCAGCCGGTGGCCCCCGTGGATGACCCCTACCGCATGTTCTCAAAAATGTACGGCCAGATGAAAGACAAGGACACCCTTGCCAGCATCTTGGACGACGTCAAAGACGACCTGGCGCGGGTCTCCTCGAAGCTGAGTTCCCGGGACAAGCAGCTGCTCGAGGAACACCTGACCCTGGTGCGCAACTTGGAAACCGAGCTCAAACGCCCGGCCGACACGGCGCTGGCCCACCCCATGCCGCCCCTGGATCCCGGCGTGGAGCTGACCAACGACAACACTCCCCAGATGAGCCGGATGCAGATCAACCTGCTGGTCAACGCCCTGGCCAACGACATGACGCGTGTCGCCACCCTGCAGTACATGCGCAGCGTCGGTCAGGCCCAGATGCGCTGGCTTGGAGTCGAGGAAGGCCACCATTCCCTTTCCCACGAGCCCGACGACAACAAGGAGTCGTACGGAAAGCTGCTGAAGATCAACACATGGTTTGCCGGTGAATTTGCCTATCTCGCCAAGCGCCTCTCCGAGACGCCCGAGCCTGGACAGTCCGGCTCCATGCTGGACCACACCCTCCTGGTGTGGACCAACGAACTGGGCAAGGGCAACAGCCACACCCTCGACAACATCCCCATGGTGATCGTCGGCGGCGCCCCTGGCTTTCAGATGGGCCGTTCACTCAAGCTGGACAAGGTGGCCCACAACCGCCTCTGGCTCTCCGTCGCCCACGCCATGGGACACACCCAGCTCCAGACCTTCGGCCAGGCCGACCTCTGCGCCGAAGGCCCGCTCGCCCTCGGCTAGCCGGCGGCCTCCCCTGCCTCACTGGCCCGGTCCTGTCTCCCCACCCCCTTCGCCCCCCATGCCGGTGCAAAGACTGCTTCTGCTTTTGGGCGCACTCGCCTTCGGCGATATGCTGCAGGCCGCGCCCCCGCCCGCCTCGGCAGCGGCATCCCCGGTTTTGGGCGCCTCCGTCACGCAGTTTAGCAGGCTGCCAGTGCAGGCTGGACCCGCCGAGGTGAAGGCCAGGCTGCACTGTATTGAGGATCCCGGAACGCTGGAGCCCGGCAAGGACAGCTTCCAACTACTCGTCCCCAAAAACTACCGCTCGGACGAGCACTGGGGCGTGTTTGTGTGGATCTCCCCATCGGACTCCGCCCGCGTACCACAGGAATGGGAAGAGGTTCTCGCAAAGCGGCGCCTCTTGTTTGTGGGCGCACTCAAGGCAGGAAACAGCCGCAACATCCTCGACAGAATACGCCTGGCGGTGTGTGCAAGCGCGGGAATGCGGGAGCGCTTCCAAGTCGACGAACGCCGGGTTTACGTCTCGGGTTTCTCCGGCGGCGGGCGCGTGGCAAGTATGCTGGGTGTCGCCTATGCCGACATGTTCACCGGGGCGGCGTGCTTTATGGGGGTGAACTTTTACACCGACCTGCCATCCGCAGACGCCAAAAAGCTGTACCCGCCGCAGTTCATTCCCGATGACGAGGTTCTAGAAATTGCCAAACGCCGCTCCCGTTTTGCCCTGATCAGCTCTGAAAAGGACTTCAACAAAGCGGACACCCGGATTGTCTGGGAGCAGGGCTTCAAGAAGGAGGGCTTCCCCTCCGCTGCGTATCTGGAAGCCCCGGGAATCGGCCACTCCCTGCCGTCAGCCGAGTGGCTGGAGAGGGCCCTCCAGTTTCTGGACAACCCGAGGCCCTCCGTTCAGGCGAGCCTGCGCTGAGAACACTCGCACGAGGCACCTCCCCCCTAACCCAACGTGAGGGCTACTGGCCCTTGCGCATCCCACCCACCACAGAGTGGGCGGCCGTCAGGTACTCCATGATCACATTCTGCTGGGCGTCGTCCACCTTTGCCCGGCGCGCCATTCCCGACACCTCACTCTTCCAATTGCCTACGGTTCGGGAGTCGAGCATCTCCAAATCGTGGCACTGCGTACACCGCGTTGTGTAAAGCTGGCGCCCCTGCTCGAGCCGTTCAGCCGGTGCCGCCGGCTTGGCCGCCGCCAAAAACTCAGGGGTGACCGGCGGGGCGGTCCGCTCCTCCAGGGCGCCGCTCATTTCTTCGCGCAACTTCAAAAGCCGTGGATGATCCGAACAAAGTTTGAGTCCCCGCTCGAGGGCGAGCAGCGCCTGACCCAGGTTCCGGCGCCGGTTGCTCTCCGCGGAATCCCCCCGGTTGTCCGCGTCCTTGATGTCCTCCTCGACCTTGAGCAGCATCGCCTTGAGCTCCGGTCGCGCCGGCTCCGCCTTGAGGCCGGTATCAATGTAGCCACGCGCCTCGACCATCCGCCGCACGGCCATCGCCTGCCGGCAGCGCACCACGGAAAAGGCAGCCTGCGCCGCCCGGTTTGCAAGTTCTTCCCGGGGCAGCTTGGACGGCGGCACGTCCTCCTTTTGCGCCAGGACACGCGCCGCAAGGCGGTCCAGGCCTTCCTCCAGCGCCTGGGCGACACTGGTATAGCCCTTTTGGAAGACGTCCGCCGCGGTGTCTCTTCCAAGGGAAAGCGCGTCCACAAAGGCCTTTTGAGCAGGCCCGCCCTTGGACTGCAATGCGGCCCCGCCCGCTTGCATCACCCCCTCTATCCGCAGGGCCACCCCCGAGGCGACCCCCTTGAAACCCGGATCCTGCGCCGCGCGCGCCAAAAGCTTCCGTGCCTCCTCGAAGCGCTGGTCCCGAAACGCCTGCGTTCCCCGGATAAGCAACGCCCACCCGTCCGGCGGCACCAGTTCCAGCGAGGCGTCGGGCAGCGTTACCGCGATAACCTCCCCCTCCTTCTGCACGAAGGCCAGATACACCTGCCCCTTGGCCGGTTCATGCTTGAGCACAGTGAACTCCTGCCCCTTGGGCCCGGCCAAAAACGGCTCCCCCTTGAACATCACCGTTTCCTTCCGCGCGAGGCGGACCAAATCGCCACTGGAGTAAACAGCCGCCGCAGCGGGAGCCCCCTGCAGCGCACCGCATACAAAGGCTGGGGGCGCGCACAGGGCCAGGCCCAGTGCGACGGTTGAGAATCTGGAGGGGGAGAGCCGTGGCATAGGACTAGCCTTGCCCTATCCAAGGCCCTTACCGCAAACAGGTTTTTCCCAGACCGTCCCTTAGCGTTAGATCACCACCTCGTCTTCCACCACGGCGCGGATCCGCGGGGTGATGTATTCCAGGACGGCCGCCACCGATTCCTCGATGCTCAGCGTTCCCGTGTGCAGGGTGATTTCGGGGTTCTGGGGAGCCTCGTAAGGGGCGCTGATCCCTGTAAATTCGGAGATCTCACCAGCCCGCGCCTTCTTGTAGAGGCCCTTAACGTCGCGCGCCTCGCACACCTCGAGGGGCGCCTCAACGTACACTTCCGCAAACTCGTGCCCGCCCTGGAGCACGATCTCGCGGGCGCGCCGCCTGTCCTGCGTATACGGCGAGATAAAGGCCGTCAGCACGATGAGTCCGGAATCCGCCATCAAGGCGGCCACTTCCGAAACCCGGCGGATGTTTTCCTCCCGATCCGCCGGCGAAAAGCCGAGGTTCGAATTCAGCCCGTGGCGAATGTTGTCCCCGTCGAGGACGTAGACCTGCCGCCCTGCGTTGAAGAGTTCCCGTTCGATTTGGCGCGCCAACGTCGACTTGCCCGAGCCGCTCAGCCCGGTAAACCACAGAACCGCTCCATGGTGGCCATTGCGCAACGCCCGGTTGCGGGGCAGCACATTGCCCTCAGACCAGTAAATGTTCGCGCTC
>CANJYI010000073.1 GCA_947478975.1 Chthoniobacteraceae bacterium | reverse complement strand
GGCCGTCGAACCAGCTTGCCGCATTAGTGCCAGCCAGGAGGTCCAGATCAGGTTGCGGATCGGATGTGGACGTCGGCTGGGCGACCTTGTGGGTGTGTCCGCCGCGGAGGGGGGCGGGCTCGGCCGCAGAGTAGCTGAGGACCAGTTGGACACCGAGTTGCGAGTCCACAAATTTGCGGAATGCCTCGGCGTATTCGGGATAATTTGCCGCGCTCACCTCGCTTCGAAGTGATTGATAGGCGAAATCAAACTGAACCACATCCGAGCTGATTCGGGACACAGTTGTGAGTGCACGAAACCACTTGGTGTCACTGCTTTGACGGATTCCTTGGCGATGGAGGTGGGCGGAATAGTGGATGCGGATTCTTTGGCGAAAAAGGCCGGGATGACGCAGGTAAAGGGGAGCGTTTCGGCTTTGTACGGAAATGGGTGCACCGCTCAAAAAGGTGCGGATCCTGAGGGGGAGCCAGCGAAATGAGCGGAGCCCTTTTTGGATCTGCATTCCCCAGTCGCTGAAAGCGAAAGAGCCCGTGAGAATGATCCGGTTCTCGTGCAGTTGGTCTTTGACTCTGCATGGGCCCAACGACTGAGCGTCGGGTAGAAGCTCCTGAGCGTCCTGGGCTTCCACTTTTGCAAAAGCATCTGGACCAACTGATTGGATGCGCACCCGGAGCATGTCGGCCTCCCATCCAACGGCTTCCACACGCCAGTCGACTTGCGAGATTCCCGCCCGCGCGTGGAGATGAATATCCTCCGTGTACGACAGGGAAGAGCGGTCGAGAATGGGCGTAAGAATGTCGGTCAGCCCTGTGGTCTCTTCGGAAAGAGTCAGTCCTTTGCCGTACTGTGGCAGGCAGCGGTCCCGCAGCCCGCCTCCCTGATTGGAGAGCGTGGTGTCGATAAAGATAGGGGAACCGTCTAGCCAAAGAACGGCAATGGCATGGTCAAAACCTGAAAGTCCCGGAAGCAGCGACTCTGTTTGGTGCCGCAATGCGGTGTGGACCAGCACCGGGGCGGCTGGGATGCCGACGCATCCGAGCAAGGCAACCAGCAGGAGCGACTTGTCCTTGCAGTCTCCATAGCGGCGCGAGGCGACCTCCGTCGGGGCGGCGGGAAGAGTGCCGCCAAGTCCCATTTCGAGCCCGAGATAGCGGACATCATCCTGAACCCATCGGACGAGTGCCTGAGCCTTGGCTTCGCTGGTTTCGTGAGCGCTGGAGATCTGTTGGGCGAGGCTTCGGAGCTCGCGGGTGTCGGTCGCCAGGGTGGACCAGATCCGCCAAAGGAAGCCGGCCACCTCGCCCCAGTTTTGGTAGGCGCTACAATGGCCGAACGGAAGAGGACTGTGCCACGGAGGGGTGAGTGGTTCGGGTTCCCTAGTTTCCGGCTGGGAGCCACTCCACTCTCGGACGAGTTGACCTCCCGAAGCGTGCACCTGGGGGCTGATGGGGGCTTGGATCTGACAAGTCGCTCCTTCGGGAAGATGCACGCTGAAGCTCCAGCTTCCGGTAAGCATCGACCGATCCAGCAGAAAGAAAAAGTCAAAGCGTTCTCCGGGGTGTCGCTGGACGGTTTGGATGGAGTGGACGACTTCGATGGAGTCTCCGGGGCGTACGTCGTCGAGGAGCAGGATGGCGCTCATACGGCCGTTGAGGATCTGCGATTCGAGGTTTCCTTCGCGCTGGCGGAGCAGAACCCGGGAGCGTTCGCAGAAGCTGCGGGAAGCGCCTTCCCGCCATAGCGCGACTTCGTGAAGCGTAAGGATTTCAGTTTCCGGATCCCACTGAAGTTCAACTTGAGAGAGGCGCTGTACCGCGTCCTTGGTGACAAGCCGGCGGACTTCCCGTTCATAGCGGATGGCCTCCAACGGGGCGCGCTGGCAGTCGGAAAGAAGAACGAAAGCGTGATCCTCGGGCTTTCCGGTGGTGCGCCACGGGATGGAGCGAGAAGTAACCCAAGCAGGGGCGGGACCAATTTGAAAGGACGCCTGCGCCTTGTCGGTGGATGCGAATGGGTTGAATGAGTTGGAGGGCTGGATGGCTTCCATGAGGAGCGGTCAGTGTGAGGCCTGGTCTCTTGTTTGTGACGTCGGAGATAAGCCCCTGTCGCAGAACACAGGTTCGGGAGAGTGACGGATTCAGATGGGGTCAGTTGCGGCAGCTTTGCGACTGCGCTCCGAAGATTCTTGATGTCGTGGTGGGCTTAACGGTGATTCAGCGCCAGGCTCTTGTGGCCCGTCAGTTGCTGTCGAAAGTTTCGGCTGACACCGGAGTTAGCGAGGGCGATGAGGCATCCGGAAACCAACGGAGGGCTGGCTATGGAATCAGCTGCTGTCTGAGTTCGGATAGTTTTTGGTGAGGAGGTGCGCCCGGAGACGTCTTGCCGGAGGGGGCACCGTTTTGTCCCGCAGAGACTGCCGCGACTTCCTTCAGGTGGTACATTCCGATGCCGCGCGCGCCGAGAACGAGAATCGGCCACCAAAAAGGGAGGCGGGCACAGAGCAGGGCGGCTGTAACCTTGTTCGTCCATTTGAAGACAAACGCGAAAACAACGCTCACAGGGACCAGCACAAACCCAATCCCGAAAAGCAGCTCGGTCGGCGGATCAATTTCTCTGCCATCAACAGAGAATGTCAGCATCATAACGCAGAACCAAGCGCAGGGCACCGCCGCCAACAATGGCAGCAGCACCCGTCTCCAGGGGAGTATCTGTGTGCTCCGTGCGCCGGCCAAATTTGGTGGTTCCATCATTATTGTGGATTAAATGGCAACGGATTGCTTTTGCCAGTATTTCCGGAGCCCGCTCGCCCGGTAGTGTCGCGGCCCCGGTAGAGCACAGGGATGCGGGGCAGGCACCCTCCGCGCGCAGCATTCCAGGAAAACCTGGCAGCCGGGGTAATGCTGCGACTTCTCTTCGGCAGTTTTCTCTGCGGAGCCGGCGCCTTAGACCCTGGCATTAAAGCGTTGCCGGAAGCGCCGGAAGGACGCAACGTTCTGCGTGTAAGACTCTGCGGACCGTTTTTCCGGGGGTGTCCGCTTTGGGCGCCCTCAGGTTTTCAGGTTCCGTTCCAACCACCCCCCGTTGTGATTCTCAATCTGAATTGCGCTCTCCGTTTTGCTGTTCTGTTCGCGGTTCACACTGCCTTCGGAACGGCCTTCTTGCGGGCGTCTGAGGCGGACAACGCGGAACGGTTGCGTTTTTTTGAGTCCCGGATTCGTCCCGTGCTGGTGGAGCGCTGTGAAGGCTGTCATTCGGCGGACGCACAGCAAAAGGGGAAGCTCAAGGCGGGGTTCTTTGCGGATTCGAGAAAGGGGCTGTTGGAAGGGGGCGACAGCGGTCCGGCGGTGGTTGCGGGAAAACCCGCGGAGAGTTTGCTGCTGCGTGCGATGCAGCACGAAAGCAAAGACATCGCGATGCCACCTAAGGAGGAGAAGCTTCCCAAGTCCGTGCTGGACGATTTTGCGCGCTGGATTGCGGATGGGGCGGTGGACCCGCGGGAAGCTGTGGCAGGCATAGCCGCGAAGAAGCGTGGTCTGTCGCTCGAGCAGGGGCGTGCGTTCTGGTCGATGAGGCCACCGTTGCGCCCGGCCGTACCTGCGGTAGGGGATGCGGGCTGGGCACTTTCGGCTGTCGACCGGTTCCTCCTGGCGGCGATGGAACGGGAGGGACTGAAACCGGCGGGGGAGGCCCCCGCGGAGGCGGTTTTGCGGAGGGTTTACCTCGATGTGACAGGCCTGGCTCCGGCGGCCGAGGCGGTGGCTTCTTTCCGGATGGAGGATCTGGAGGCTGAGGTGGACCGTCTTTTGAAGAGTGACGCCTTTGGGGAGCGGTGGGGACGGCACTGGCTCGACGTGGCCCGTTATGCCGAGAGCAACGGAAAGGACCGGAATGTGATTTTCCACCACGCTTGGCGCTATCGCGACTACGTGTTCGATGCCTTCGCCTCCGACATGCCCTTTGATGTTTTTTTGAGGGAACAGGTTGCGGGCGATTTGCTGGCGAGTGCACAACCGGAGCGGCGGGATGCTTTGCGGGTGGCGACAGGATTTCTCGCGCTTGGTTCCAAGGCCTACGAGGAGACAAAACCGGAGGTGTTCCGGATGGACGTCATCGACGAGCAGATCGAAGTGTTGGGGAGGGGGGTGCTCGGTCTGTCTGTCGCGTGCGCGCGGTGTCACGACCACAAGTTTGAGGCGATTCCGACTGCAGATTATTACGCCCTCGCCGGAGTGTTGCGCAGCACGGCGCTGCTGTACGGGTATGGGCCGCGCGGGATCAAGGCCACGGCGTTCCATCATACCGAGTTGCACGCGGTCGGGGCGGAGGCGGACGGGAGGGAGGCCCAGGGGCTTGCCTATCTGCGCCGGTTGGACGAGGAGATGCTTGCGATGCACACGTCCCGCTCGGACCGGTACCGGGTGCAACGGCGCGTCCCCGATGCAAAACGCAAACTGGAGACAGCGGCCGGGGACGAAAAGACCCAGGCGGAGTGTGAGTTGGAGGCGTTGAACCGCGAGATCGACGAGTGGCACGCGAAGGTGGGGGCTCTCGAAAAGAGCGTGACACAGCTGCAGGATTCCGCACCGCCCATGCCGGGCTGGGCGATGGGCGCTCGGGAGCGGGAACAACCCGAGGATTGCCGCATTCACATCCGTGGGGAGACCGCCTTGCTCGGAGACAAGGTGCCGCGCGGGTTTCTGCGGGTCCTTGACGCACCGCGGGTTTCCGCACCCGGGCCTGGCCGCAGCGGTCGGCTGGAACTCGCGGAATGGTTGACGCACCGCGACAATCCGCTCACGGCTCGCGTTTACGTCAACCGGGTTTGGAGTCACCTTTTTGGCCGCGGCTTGGTGACCACCCCGGATGACTTCGGAGTGACCGGCGCCGCTCCCTCCCATCCCGAACTGCTGGATCATCTGGCGGTGGAGTTCATGGACCACGGCTGGTCCACCAAATGGCTGGTCCGTTCGCTGGTGCTTTCCCGGGCTTACCGGATGGATTCGGTGGGCACGGCTGGAAGTCGTGAGCGGGATCCCGACAACCGGTGGGTGGCGCGGATGCGTCCCCGAGCGGCGGATGCCGAGGTCATCCACGACAGCATGCTTGCGGCCGCTGGGCTGCTCGACCGGAGCCGGCCGAAGGAACCTTTCTTTGCAGCGTTTCATGCCTATCGCGATGAGGAGCTCTTTTCCTTCAAACCTTTTGTGACCAAGGCAAAGCTGCTCTCCAACCACCGGGCCGTTTATCTGCCCGTGATTCGGGGCGTGCTTCCCGAGGTGCTCGAGCTTTTTGAATTTGCGTCCCCGGACCGTCCCGTTGCGGAGAGGAACAGCAGCATCCTACCCACTCAGGCGCTGTACTTGATGAACAATCCGCGGGTGACGGAACTGGCGGTGGCCACGGCGCGGCGTTCGGCCGGGGCAGGGGACCGCAGCGGGGGAAGCGCGGGCCGTGTGACATGGCTTTTCCGGACGGTGCTCGGCCGCACGCCTCGTGCGCACGAAGTCGAGCGGGTGCTGGGTTTTGTCGATGCGCAAACCGGTGGATCCGGACAGGGGGGCGGCTCGGATGCGACGGTTGGGCAGGGGGTGGAGGAGCGGTGGGCGGATTTTTGCCAGATGCTTTTTGCCTCCGTTGAACACAGGCTGATTCGTTGAAATTCGCAGACTATGGACACCTCCCAACCTCTCAATTTTTCCCGCCGGCAATGGCTGCGCACCGCACCCGCTGGTTTTGGATACCTGGCATGGGCGGGCCTGGCCTCCAGGGAGGGGGCCCTCGCCGCGACCGTTCCCGTGCCGCAACCGCTGCCTCACTTTGCGCCGCGTGCGAAGCGGGTGATTTTTTTGTGCATGCGTGGCGGGCCTTCGCAAATGGAAACGTTTGATCCCAAGCCGGAGTTGATCAAACGGCAGGGGCAAACCGGCAAACGTGGGCACCTAAAGCTTTTCGGATCGCGGTGGGGATTCAGGAAGTGCGGCAACAGCGGGCTGGACGTGGTCGAGTTGCTGCCCGAGATCGGCAAACAGGCGGACAAACTGTGCGTGCTGCGCGGAATGCACACTGACAACGAAAACCATGCACAGGCCTTGGAGCAGATGCACACGGGCAGTTTTCAATTCGTGCGTCCGTCCTTCGGCGCCTGGACCGTTTACGGCCTCGGCACTGAGAACGGGAATTTGCCCGGTTTCATTTCGATCAACCCGCTCACGGCGCTGGGCGGGTCGCGCTACTACTCGAGCGCATTTCTGCCTGCCTCCTGTTCGGCGGTGACTCTGGGGAATGCAAACCAACCGGGCGCGCCCCTGGTGGTGGGGGATCTTTCCAACGCGAACCGCTCGCGGGCTGCCCAGCGGGCACGCATTGATCTGATGCAGGAGCTGAACCGGGGCGCGGCAGACTCGCTGGAGGATGCCAGGGTGGATGGGCTCATTGAGTCCTATGAGCTGGCGTTTCGGATGCAGGATCAGGTGCCGGAGGTGATGGATCTGACGCGGGAATCCAAGGCGACGCTGGCGCTGTACGGAGCGGATCGTTCGCCGACGGAGAGTTTTGGAAAGCAGTGCTTGATGGCCCGCCGGTTTGCCGAGGCGGGCGTGCGTTTCATCGAGATCACCCATGTGGAGTGGGACCTTCATGGGGGGCTGGCAGGGGGAATGGCACGCAACTGCGCCCAGATCGATCGGCCCGTGGCCGGCTTGCTCCAGGACCTCGAGCAACGCGGCATGTTGGAGGAAACCCTCGTGGTGTGGGGGGGCGAATTCGGGCGCACCCCGGACGATCCGACGACGGACGGGCGTGGGCACAACAACCTGGGGTATTCGATGTGGCTGGCGGGCGGGGGAGTCCGCGGGGGCTTCGTGCACGGCGCCACCGATAACCTGGGCTACGAGGCGGTGGAGGGGAAGGTGCACATTCACGACCTGCACGCGACTCTCCTGCATTTGCTCGGACTGGATCACGAACGGCTCACGTACCGGTATGGCGGCAGGGACTACCGGCTGACGGACGTGAAGGGAAACGTGGTTCGCGAAGTGCTCGCCTGAGGAGAGGAAGAGCGCACGGAGGCGTGGTGCCCGCGTGCCCCACCCTGATTTTACGCACCGGCGGCGTGGGACCTCCGGGCGAGGATTGCGCGCCACTTGGCAAGGAGTCGGGATGTCAGCCCGCGGTGTCTGCTTCATCGGGCGTTTGGATGGTTTGCTGGTATCCCTTCATGATGTGGTTCTTTCTAGACGCATCCCGGTAGTATCGCTCCGCGCAGCCACACGATAACAGTCTCGATGCCTTCGGCATCAGATCCGGCGCTTTAGCTGAATTCGGATACTCGTCTGAAGCCTGGGAGTGCTGCGACCCTCAGCGAGCGATTCCTCCAGGAGGGCGTGCGAGAAGTGGAGCGTGTAGCCGCCAAAAACATGGCGCGGGGGGAGTCCCTGAGGCGATGAATTCCAGAAACAATCCCCACGCCCCTGGCGCGAGCGGTTGTTTGGCTCGGCGCGCTTCGTCGGAAACGAGGCGGCCAATGGCCTCGAGTGCAGCGCTCGAGTGGGTGTCTCGCAAGAAAGCTGCATCGTTCTTGAAAGTCCGATTCACGAGCAACAAGGACTCCATGGCGTGTTCCTTGTTCATCATGCCTCGCGCGACCATCTCGGCGTTGCGCGTCTTGAGGCCGAGTGAGAGTGCACACACAATTTCCGGGCGCTCCACGTGCTCGGGCGGCATCACCGCGACGAGCTGCGTCAACGCCCGCATCATGATGTAGTGGTAGGCTGGACGTGCGTTGTGCGGATCTATCCAACGTCCTGCGCGCGGACCATTGGTGAGCTGGCCGGGAACCACACCAAGACGGGCCTTGATGATAGCGGCATCAAGATATTTTGGCTCTTGTGTGACGGCGAACATCCTCGCCAGCAGAAAAACGCTAAAGCTGTTGTAGTTCCAGTTAGGGCACATTGGCCGCCCGGCCGCCCAGTCTGCCGACTTACGCACAGATTCGAGGTACCTGTGGTCTTTGGTCATCTCATAGAGATCCAGCATCGCCACGCCGCATTCGCCGTTATCAAATTGCAGACCTCCGTCACCCGCATCGTCGAAGGCCCAGCCATTGCGCACGACTGTCTCGAGTTTTCCCGTCTTATCCGCGTTTGCGATGAAGCGCGTCGCGACCTCCATCGCTCTTGCTTTCGATGTGCCGCGAGCGGCAGGAAATGGATAGACACCGCTGCCCGCCTGCTCCTGCGCCCATATTAAGAACTCCGCCGCGTCCTTTGCCATCGCGAGACTCTGCTCCGCTCCGTCGAGCCTGGCGCGCGCTGCCGCCACATTTCCGGTGATCACGGATGCAGGTCCGCGTAGCGGCGCGGTTAGGGTCGTCGGATCGATGCCTGCCTTCCACCAGCGCATTTTTTCCAAGGTGACAAAGTGCGGTGTGAAGCCACGTTGCGCTTCGTCGCGAGACATGAGCTTTGCCTCCGCCGGTACTGGACGGAACACATCGGGCACCTCCGGTTCGCCCGCCTTATTGCCGAGCGCCTCGCGACCTTTCGCGACGGCCGCACGCACGGCATCGAGATTGTTTTCGGCAAGTGCTTTTGCAAGTTCGGAAACTGGAATCGCCGCTTTCGAATTGTTGGGGCCCGTGAAAAAGCCGCACGCAATGAGGCCGCACGCGATGAGAAGGTGGATTCTTGGTTTCACGCGGGGTCCGCTTTCTTTGCGCGTCGAAGAATCCAGGCGAACGGTGCCCAAAGCTGGCCTATGTAGTCTTTCGGCATCGGCTCGCAGATGCCGAAGTTTTCCGGATAGCGGCCCTTTGGCATATAGTAGGTGGCGAAAAGAATATCCCACAACGGCAACAGGCCGGCGAAGTTTTTGTCCCACGCCTCGCGATCCCGTGAGTGATGCCAGCGATGGAACACAGGCGTGGCGATGACGCTCCGCAGCGGCCCAAAATCCCAGTTCACATTGGCGTGGAGGAAGATTGCGTAGAACGTGAGGATGGGGGCACTGCTGAGCGTAACTGTGGGATTGTAGCCCAAGAGGAGGACCGTCGTGACCTGCGCCATCTTGTTGACGAGTTCATTGATAGGATGAACGCGTAGGCTGCCGAGCCAGTCGAGGTCCTCAGAGCTGTGATGCACGGCGTGAAACGGCCACCAGCTCCCGCGGTGAAACAGTCGGTGCGTCCAGTAGGAGCAGAAGTCGACGAGCACATAGATTTGGATCGCTTGAAGCCAGACCGGCTGGCGACTGAGCGGCCCGTAACCCGAGTAAGTGCCCATCTTTACGACATCGATGGAAGTGACATTCGCGAGAATCAAGACACTTACAGGCAAGATCAGCATGAGGCGCACGAGCGGCTTGGTGATTAAAATGGTAGTGAACCAATAGATCACGTCGGTGAACCAGTCCTTGCGGATGCCGGGTTGCACGCGGTTTCGTCCGCGTCCGGCGACGCGCTCGATGACGAAGAATATGGCGGAGAGGATAATCAACGTGACCAACACTCTGGGGAAAGTTCTGTCGAGGTTCATGAGATAGGGGCCGTGTTGGGGATGACGTGCAGCGGTCGAAGGGCTCGATATCCCGCGATCTTACAGCCGTCCGCGGCCGCAGCCTGATTTTACTCACCGGCGGCGTGGGACCTCCGGGCGAGGATTGCGCGCCACTTGGCAAGGAGTCGGAGGTTGCCCGGCGTGAGTGCCAGGGAAGCCATTTCCTCGGGCGTAAACCAACGCAGCTCGAGGCTTTCTTCGCTTTGGCGGAACTGTGCGTTTTCAGGGGCGATGAGCATCCAACGCACGTCGAAGTGTTCGTGCTCTGGTTCGGCGCCCCGGGCCGGGATGGTGTGGATATCGAGGTCGAAGGGGCGGGCTGAGGCAAGAACGAGACCTTCGATGCCGGACTCCTCAAGGGCCTCGCGCTGGGCGACGCGCAGGACATTCTCATCGCCGTCGCAGTGCCCTCCGAAGGGAAGCCACTTGTCGAGTTTTCGGTG
>CANJYI010000072.1 GCA_947478975.1 Chthoniobacteraceae bacterium | reverse complement strand
GGCACGCACCTGCAAGCCGCCGGCATGGTCATCAGCCGCCAGCGCCCGGGAACCGCGAAAGGCTTTGTCTTTCTGAGCCTCGAAGACGAGACCGGAGTGGCAAACGTGATTCTCACCCCGGCACTTTTTGAAAAGGTCCGCCTGACGGTGAGCCAGGAAGCGTTCCTGGTCATCGAGGGCGTTGTCCAGCACCAGGAGGGCGTGACCCACCTCAAGGCGCAGCGTGTGAGCGCCCGCAATGCCAGCAAGCTCCCCTCCCCCTCCAGCCATGATTTCCACTGAACGGAGGCGCGTGTTTTTCTGTCTCTGTTCACGTGCATACCGTCACTGTCCTTAGCGACCAACCGGCACCTCTCTAAAAAATGAAAATCTCCATCCGGAAATCCAATGCCCGTGGTCAAGCCGACCATGGCTGGCTCAAATCCCAGTTCTCGTTTTCGTTCGCGGACTACTACGATCCGGAGCACATGGGGTTTCGGTGCCTTCGCGTGATCAATGAAGACTGGATCGCCCCGGGAGGCGGCTTCCCCACACATCCGCACCGGGACATGGAGATTTTCACCGTCCTGGTCCAAGGCATCCTCGAACACAAGGACAGCATGGGAAACGGTCGCCAGCTCAAGCCCGGACAAATCCAGCTCATGAGCGCAGGCTCCGGTGTGACGCACAGCGAATTCAACCCCTCCTCCAGCGAGCCCGCACATCTCCTCCAAATCTGGATTCTGCCACGCACCAAAAACCTGACCCCCAGCTACACCGAGTGGCAGCCGGCCTCCGACCGAGCGCCCCAGCCCAAAACACTCATCATCGCCGGGGACGGACGCGACGGCGCAGCAATCATCCACCAAGACGCCGATATCTACCGGCTCACCCTTGCCCCCGGGGAGTCCACCTCCCACACGGTCCTGCCCGGGCGTGCCGTCTGGATCCAGTGCATCAAAGGTTCGGCTCGCTGTTTGGACGCGCAGTTGGAGCAGGGCGACGCCGTCCATACCGAAGACGCAGGGCAACTCACCCTCACCGCCACCAGTCCATTCGACGCGCTTCTCTTCGACCTTCACTGACCAGTTCGTGTCCCACACCCTTGCCTACTCGCCCTCTGGCAACACCCCGGTCACCTTCGACTCCACTCGGCCGTCCCGTAGCCGCGTGACCAACGTATCACCCGCCGCCACCGCCGAAGCATTCCGCACCAGCACCCCGCCCTCGCCCAGCGTGATACTGTAGCCCCGCTCCAGGGTCCCCTCCGGCGAAAGGAGGACGAGCTTCTGCCGCAGCCGCTCTACCTCCCTGCCACGCTCCTGGAGCTTCGCAACCATTGCGCGCTCCAAGCGTCCGGCCGCCGAATCGGTCTGCTGCCGGCGCAACGCCAGAACCTGGTCCGGCCGGTGCGCCCGCACGGATGCCGCCAGATTCTCCAACCGCCGCGCCAGCCGCCCCAAGCGATCCTGCGCAGCGCGATGCAACCCCTCGGCCTCTCCATCCAGACGCTGGGCCGCCTCGGCCAACCGCGCGCGGGGCTCGCGGAAGAGGGCGCTCTTTTCCAAAAACTCGAGCCTCTGGCGCCAGCGCCTCAGTTGGCCCTGAAGGAGCGCCTCCATCCGTTCGCCCTGCACAAAAATCTGCCGCTCCAAAGCCGCTCCATCCGGCACGACCAACTCGGCGGCCGCGCTCGGGGTGGGCGCACGGTGGTCGGCAACAAAATCCGCAATTGTAAAATCCGTCTCGTGGCCCACGGCCGAGACCAGCGGGATCTGGGAGTTGAAAATGGCGCGCGCCACAACCTCCTCGTTAAAGCTCCACAAGTCCTCCACGCTGCCGCCGCCTCGCCCGACAATAAGTACGTCGACCTTGGGCAGGGAGCGGCCCGACTCCGCGTTGACAAACCGAATGCCCTCGGCAATTTCAGCCGCCGCCGTCTGCCCCTGCACCCGCGCAGGATACACCAGTACCCGGACCCAGGGCGCACGCCGGCCGAGCACCTTCAGCATGTCCTGCACCACCGACCCGGTGGGCGACGTGATGAGGGCCACCACCGCAGGATATTGGGGCAGCGGTTTTTTGCGGGTGCGGTCGAAGAGGCCTTCCTCCTGCAGCCGCCGCTTGAGTGCCTCAAACTTAGCCTGCAGCAACCCGGCGCCGGCGGCCTGTACGGATTGCACATTGATCTGGTAGCTCCCACGCGCCTCAAAAACCGTCAACAGGCCGCGCACTTGCACCTGCATCCCGTCGGAAAGGGGGACCGCCCGCAGCCCGGATGAACGCCCCGCAAACCAGACACAGGCGACCTGGCTCTTTGCGTCCTTAAGCGTAAAATACTGGTGGCCGGAAGCCTGGTGCCGGTGGTTGCTGACCTCCCCTTCGACGCAGAGGTTTCCAAACTGGCCTTCGAGGGTACGCCGCACCCCGGTAGTCAGTTCCGAAACAGAATAGACCTTGGTGGTTTGGGATTGGGAGGTTTCGAGAGACATGGCCTTTGTTGGTGCAGGCTCGCCCCTGCACACTGCGAAAGCACGCGAAAATATGACGGCGCCCCCCCTCTCTGGTGCCCGCCGGCGGGAGTCGCTTTCGAAACACCCTTCGCTCTGGCCGCGGTTGGGGTCTCACCAATAGGATGGTCATGCGAGAGCGCACCCCCAAAGCACCTTTTCCAAAGCGCAGATGCCACAACACTCAAGCGCCGTGCTGCGCCTCCTGCTCGCCACGGCGGCCTGGGGGTTGAGCTTTTCCACAGCGAAGGCCGTCATGCTTGCCCAGAGCATGGCCATTCCCGGCAGGGCGGAGTGGTTTCATTCGGCGCTCATCCTCTTTGTGCGCATGGCGCTGGCCACGCTGATCATGGGGCTTATTTATCCGTGGCAAATGAGGCGCATGGGGAGGGCGGAACTGCATCAAGGGGTCCTGCTCGGCGTCTTCGGCGGCGCAGGCATGTTGCTCCAAACCGACGCCCAACACGTCATTCCTGCAAGCACCTCCGCGTTTTTCACGCAGTTTACCTGCATTTTTGTGCCCATCGTCATGGCACTCAAACACCGCCAACGCCCCACTTCCCGGGTCGTTTCCTCCTGCGTGCTGGTGCTGGCGGGTTGCTCGATCCTAAGCGGGTTTTCCGCGACCGGGCTTTCCTTCGGACGGGGTGAATGGGAGACGATCGGCGCGGCAGCCCTTTTTACCGCCCAGATCCTGGTGCTTGAAATGAGCGCCTTTCGGGCCAACGAAATGCGGGCCACCGCCACCGTCATGTTCGCCACCAAGGCATTGGTGCTGCTTCCCGTGTTGCTGCTTGGCGGCGGGCAAAGCGGCGAGCATGCCGGAGGATTCGCACTGGGACACCAGATTGCCTCAGCCTTCAGCACCGGCCCGGTGTTGTTGATGACCGCGCTGCTCACCTGCTTCTCCACAGTCTACAGCTACGCCACGATGACGCGCTGGCAGCCGCTGGTCAGCCCCGTCCAAGCCGGACTGATCTATGCCACCGAGCCCATCTTCGCCACGCTTTGGGCGCTGTTTCTGCCCGCCTGGTTCTCAGGGATGAGCGGCATCTCCTACCCGAACGAAAGCCTCACCGGCCCGTTCTATCTGGGAGCTCTCCTCATTTTGGGAGCCAACCTTTTGCTGTTAGAGAAAAAAAAGACCCCCGAGCCAGCCGTCCAGGGCTGATTCCCGCGGGAGGCTTGCCCTAGGCAATCTGGGGACATAGTCTCATCGGCTCTATGTTTGAAGGCACTTTCACGGCTCTGGTGACCCCCTTTGTCCAAGATCATCTAGACGAAGCGGCATTCACGCGCCTCATCGAAACCCAAATCAGCGCCGGCATCACAGGCGTGGTTCCCGTTGGCACCACCGGCGAATCCCCCACGCTCAACAACGACGAGCACCACCGCGTCATCGCACTCGCGGTAAAAACTGTGGCGGGCCGCTGTAAGGTCATCGCCGGCACCGGCTCGAACTCCACCTCCGAGGCAGTCAACCTCACCGTCGAAGCCGAACGCTTGGGCGCGGACGCCGCTCTCATCGTTGCACCGTACTACAACAAGCCCACCCAAGCGGGTTTGGTCGCCCATTACGGCGCCATCGCCTCGGCCGTCAAAATACCGATCATGCTCTACAGCATCCCGGGCCGTTGCGGCATCGAGATCGGTGTGGACACCGTCGCAACCCTCGCCGAGCGCTATCCCAACATCGTGGCCATCAAGGAGTCGGGCGGCACTGTCGAGCGCGTCAGCCAGTTGCGTGCGGCTCTTCCAGCCTCATTCGAAATCCTTTCCGGGGACGACTCCCTGACCGTCCCCTTCATGAGCGTGGGTGCCTGCGGCGTGGTGAGCGTCGCCTCCAACGTCGTCCCTGCACAGGTGGCCGCGCTGGTGAACGCGGCCTTGGCCGGCGACTACGCCACCGCACGCAAACACCACTTCCACCTCTACCCCCTCTTCAAGGAGCTCTTCGTAGAAAGCAATCCCGCCCCGACAAAGTACGCCCTTTCGCTTCTGGGCCAGATGCATCCGGAAGTACGACTTCCCCTGGCGCCGCTGGCAGATTCGAGCCGTGCGCGTGTCGAGGCCGCCATGCGCCAAACCGGCCTCCGCTAGCCTGTTTTCGGACGCCCGAGGCCTTCCCTCTCACTTATGAGCAAGCCCCTCTCCCTTCTTATCAACGGCTCCCGTGGACGCATGGGCGAGGCCTTGGTGCGCTGCGCCGCTGCGTTTCCCGAGCTTTCAGTGGCGGCCGAGGTGGACGCCGGGGACGACTTCCACGCCGCACTTCAGCATTGCGACGCCGTCATTGATTTCAGCCACCACTCCATTATCGGCTCCGTCCTAGCGGGGTGTGCGGCTGCGGGCAAAACCCTCGTCATCGGCACCACAGGCCACTCCGACGAGGAAATCGCCGCCATCCATGCCGCAGGCGCGTCCCTTCCGGTCGTCTTCGCCCCGAACTACAGCATCGGGGTGAACACCCTTTTTTGGCTGACCCGCAAGGCCACTGAGATCCTCGGGCCGGCCTTCGATCTGGAAGTGGTCGAGATGCACCACCGGATGAAGAAGGATTCGCCCAGCGGCACGGCCAAGCGGCTTGCCGAGATTCTCGCCGAGGTGCGCCAACTCTCCTACAACTCGGACACGCGCCACGGCCGCTTTGGCATCGTCGGGGAACGCACCGCCGCCGAGATCGGAATGCACGCAGTCCGCGGAGGCGACGTGGTCGGCGACCACACCGTGATCTACGCAGCCCTTGGAGAACGGGTCGAACTCACCCACAAAGCCTCGAGTCGCGACACCTTTGCGATGGGCGCCCTGCGTGCCGCCCTCTGGGCGCATGGCCGCGCACCGGGCATCTACGACATGCAGGACGTGCTTGGCCTGCACTGACCCGCCGCCCAACCATGCGCGCCGGCATTGCAATGGGCTCCAATGTGGGGGACCGCCTCGAGGCTCTGGTGCGTGCCAGGGACGCGGTGCTCAAAATAGAGGGCGTCTTCGGTTCGTGCCTGGCCTCCAGCCTGTACGAGACCGAACCGGTCGGAACGGAGCCCGACGCAGAGCGGTTCTTAAACGCCGTCATCGAGGTCGGCTACAACGGGCTCCCCGCCTCGCTGCTCGAGGCACTTCAGGAAATCGAGGCCTCCATGGGCCGTCCCTCCAAACGCCCGCGCAACGCTCCCCGCACCATCGATCTGGACATTCTCTACGTCGGGAACCTCACCCTTTCCACGACAGCCATCGTCATCCCCCACCCGCGTCTCCACCTGCGCCGCTTCGTGCTCGAGCCCCTTGCCGAGATCCGCGCCGATCTCCGCCTCCCCGGCCAGCAACACACCGCCGGAGAACTTCTGCGCACGCTCGCAGATCCAGCCGCCGTCCAGCGCTCCCCCCAACAGTGGCCCGTTCTTTCATGAGCCCGGCAGACTCTCTGCATCCGGCCCTCACGGCCGAGGCGAAGCGCGGCGGACGCAAACTGGCCGTACTCACCGCGTACGACTACCCGGGCGCCCGCCTTCTGGAGGAGGCTGGGGTCGATTGGGTGCTCGTCGGCGACTCCCTCGGAATGGTCGTCCTTGGCTATCCGGACACCACCCATGTCACGCTGGGCGACATGCTCCACCACACCGCCGCCGCCGCCCGCGGTCTTTCGCACACGCCCCTTATTGCGGACCTTCCGATCGGGACCTACGAGACCCCGGAAGCCGCCGTGCAAAACGCACGGGCGCTGATCCACGTTGGAGCCCATGGCGTTAAAATAGAGGGGGGCGCTTCGCACCGCGCCCAGATTGAGGCGCTCGCGGCAGCGGGCATTCCGGTCATGGGCCACATCGGCATGCTTCCCCAAAGCGTCCTCCTTGAGGGCGGCTACCGCATCAAGGGTAAGACTCCGGATGCCAGCGACGCGCTGCTCGCCGACGCCGTCGCACTCACAGAGGGAGGCGCTTTTGCCATCGTCCTAGAACTCGTCCATCCCGCCGCCGCCCAACGCATCACCGAATGCATTCCGGTCCCGACCATCGGGATCGGCTCCGGAACGCATTGCGACGGCCAGGTCCTCGTCACACATGACCTCACCGGCGCCTTTCCCTGGTTTTGCCCAAAGTTCGCGACAGCCAAGGCCGCCGTTGGCGACGCCATCCGCTCTGCGGCTGCACAGTTCGCAGTCGAGGTCAGGGCATCGAAAAAATAGACGTGGCCCCTTTTTGAGCTAGGCGAGACCGACTCCGGGCGGGATGCTTGAAGGTTCAACCCTCCCACACACATGTTTCGTTCCCACTTCCTTCCCCTGCTGAGCATCGCTCCGCTTCTCTGTCTGGCTCCAAGCGCAGCCCGCGCGGATTTTACATTTGCAGACACCGCCGGCGACCATCTGGACGTTCTCAAGGACGGCAAGCCCCTGCTCCGCTGGCAGTACGCCTTCGACAACTCCACGCCCGAGCGCCTGCACGACACCTACAAACCCTACCTGCACGTCATGGACGCAGCGGGCAAGGAGCCCATCACCAAGGGTCCCGGCGGAGAGTTCACCCACCACCGGGGCTGGTTTCTGGGCTGGTCCAAAATCACCACAGCCGACGGCACCACCGTGGACCGCTGGCACATGAAGGGCGGCAACATCATCCAGCAGAAGATTGTCTCCCAGACTCCCGGCAAGGACTCCGCCTCCTTCACCGTCCTGCTCCACTGGCAGGGCACCACAGAGGCGCCCATCCTTTCGGAGGAGCGCACTTTCACCATTCTCTCCGCACCCGCACCCGCTTACGCACTTGTCGAAATGCGCTCGGAAATCACCGCTCTCGCCGGTGAGACCAGCCTCAACGGGGATCCAGAGCACGCCGGCCTTCAATTCCGCCCCGCCGGCAATGTTGACCGGACGCTGACCACCTACGTCTACCCGAAGCCCGACGCGGACGCCCACAAAGACCGCGACTACCCGTGGGTTGCCGAAAACTTTTCCCTCAACGAAAAGCGCTACTCCGTCGCCTTTCTCAATCATCCCGACAACCCCAAGGACACTCCCTTCTCGGCCTACCGTGATTACGGCCGCTTCGGAGGTTTTTTCCACACGGTCGTTCCGGCGGGCGGCAAGTTTACGTTGAAGGGGCGGATCGTCATCTCGGAGGGCAGCGCTCTCTCCCCCGACCAGATCCAAAAGGCTGCCAATGCCTTCACCGGCAAGGACGAACCGACGCCCACTGTCACACTCAAGCCTGCCGAAACGCCCGCCCCAAAAAAGGAAAAGGCCCCCGCAGCAAAACCCGCAGAGCCCAAGAAGTAAGGCTCTTTTTCCGCCGCACCCCACGCCCCGCTCGCCTTATGTCCAGTCAGTTCGGCCATCTCTTCCGCATTAGTACTTGGGGCGAATCCCATGGGGGCGGCGTGGGCGTGGTGGTCGACGGCTGCCCTCCCCGCCTCGCCCTTTGCGAGGCGGACATCCAGGCGGACCTTGACCGGCGCCGTCCAGGCCAGAGCGAAATCGTCACCCCACGGGACGAGGCTGATACGTGTCAGATTCTTTCCGGCGTCTTTGAAGGCAAGACGCTCGGCACTCCGATCGCCGTCAATGTCTTCAACAAGGACGCGCGCCCAGAGGCTTACCGGGAGATGGAGCACGCCTTCCGCCCGTCCCACGCCGACTACACCTACCAGGCGAAGTACGGCATCCGGAACTGGCAGGGCGGCGGACGTTCTTCGGCGCGCGAGACCATCGGGCGCGTTGCGGCGGCGGCCATTGGCAAGAGGGTCCTCGCCAGCCTGTGCCCCGGCCTCGAGGTGATCGCCTACGTGCGCTCTATCCAAAACATTCAGGCCGAGGTGGACCCCCTCACCGTGCAGTTCGCTGAAGTGGAGTCCAACATCGTCCGCTGTCCGGATGCCGCCGTAGCGGCGCGCATGATCGACCACATTAAGGCGGTCCGTTCCGAGGGGGATTCCGTCGGCGGCATTGTGGAGTGCGTTGTGCGCGGCGTCCCCCCGGGCTTGGGCGAGCCGGCCTTTGACCGGTTGGAAGCCGATATCGCCAAGGGCGTTCTGAGTCTTCCCGCGACGAAGGGTTTTGAAATCGGCTCCGGCTTTCAAGGCACCACCCTGCGGGGTTCAGAGCACAACGATGCCTTCTTCATGGAGGACGGCCGGGTCCGCACCCGCACCAACCGGTCCGGCGGCGTTCAGGGCGGCATCTCCAACGGCGAGGCGCTTATTTTCCGCGTAGCATTTAAGCCCACGGCCACGATTTTCCAAACACAGGCGACGGTTTCTCCCGCCGGCGAAGACGTGGAGCTCAAGGCCCGCGGCCGGCACGACGCCTGCGTCCTTCCCCGCGCCGTGCCAATGGTCGAGGCGATGACCGTGTTGGTCCTTACTGACCACGTCCTGCGCCAGCGCGCTCAGAACGGCTAGCATGTCCCCCGAGCCGAGACGCTCTCGGATTTGAGCTTTATCCACAAGGCCGGCTTCCCACCTCTGGTCATCGCGAGGGGTGGTGCTCCGGACACATTGCTCGCCAAACGCGTCCTGCGCCGGTTTTCGCGACCGCTCTTTGCACTTTTTTCACCCCTTGCACCAAACTGCAGACCTCGGGCTAGAACCCAGAGGCGAACTCGTCCAAACTGCCACACCGAATGGCGTGCCTGTGGAGCGACTCGAGACGATCCATCTCCCTGACCCGTCCCAACTCCTCACGCAACCCCTCGGGGACTGCCCCAAACCGAACCTCCAAAAGAACCCCAATCGCACGTCGCATCCCCTCTTCGCGCCCTCTTTCAATGCCTTGCTCGCGGCCCTCCTCTCGGCCCTCTTCGCGGATTCTTTGTGCGAGTGTCATAGTTTCTGGGTTTAAGTCCGATCTTGGCAGCTCCCTCAATCTCAGCCCAAATCCTTCCTTGTCAACGTCCTGATTCCAAACGTAGCGGATCAAATAGTCCAGCACCTCGGCCGATACCACCCGCAGCAACGCCGGTTCCCATACTGGGTCCTCCAGCAGCTTGCCTACCGCCTGCGCCTTCAGCGCACGCAGCGCCAGCCTCCCGTCCGGCGTCCCCGCGATCCCCTCAAAAGGAAGTTCCACCAACTGCAGCAGCCGGAAACTGAAGTCCGGCATGTAGGACCGGACCTCCTCCCATTTCTCAGGCGGCAAATGGAACAGGTCGTGAAACCTGGTGGAAGTCTTCCACACCTTGTTGTCCTGGGCCACCACCACCGGGATGATCGGCCTCAGCCGCGCTGCGCCCGGTGCCGCCTTGGCCTCCTCGGTCCAGATCCGCACCATGTACGCTAGCACGCGCAGCGGCATTAGGGCGTCCTCGCTGCTTTGGTGTTCGCACAGAAAGTAAAAGTGCGTGTCCAACCCATGGACCTTCGCCGTGAAAAGCAGGTCCGCCTCGCTGGCCTTCATCTGGGCGTCGATGAAGCTGCCCGGTTCGACGTGGAGGCTGTCCCAATCGACAAGGGCGACAAGCGCCGGATCCAGGTACGCCTGCAGAAAAGCCGCGGCAGTCTCAGGATTGGAGAACGCGGCGCGAAACAGCTTGTC
>CANJYI010000071.1 GCA_947478975.1 Chthoniobacteraceae bacterium | reverse complement strand
TGGGGCTTTTGCTCCAGCGTCTCGGGCAGGATGAACCGTGCCCCGTGAGCGAGAACGGTCATACGGGAGTCAAGGGGGATGGGATCGTTCCCGCTCAGATGGTAATCACCCGCAGGAATCGTCACGACACCGCCCTTTTTGAACCACTGTAGAAGTCTGGCCGTGTCATCTGCCCGTACCGTTACGGCGAACAGCAAAAGAAAAAGAATCACCCGCATTGTCCGAGCGTAAATCCACCGGGTTTCGCTGCAATAGGCAAATGGCTCCCCCTTGACGCTGTCCGAGGGCCTTTTAGGACAGGGCCGCTCGAGGCATATTCCGGCTTTGCACTGGAGCCGGTTTGGGTGCACTCTTCCCCATGGCAGATGCCCCAACCCAGTCTCTCGACGCGCTCTTCTACAAAGAGGCGAACCCGTTTTTCTCGGCCCACTCTCAGGAGGCGTTGACCTACGACGACGTCACTCTGGCGACCCTCTACTCTGAAGTGCTCCCGCGGGATGCCCGCTTGGACACCCGCCTTTCGGACCAACTCCAGCTCAGTCTCCCCATCGTGTCGGCCGACATGGACACGGTCACGGAGGCGGAGATGGCCATTGCGCTAGCGCGCTGCGGAGGCCTCGGGCTCATCCACTGCAACATGTCGGAACGGGAGCAACTTTCGGAAGTGAGCCGCGTCAAAAACAACGTCCACGGCCTCATTGGCGACCCCATCAAGGCGGCTCCTGACCAAAGCATCGGCGAACTGCTAGAGTATCTGGAGCAAAAGGAGTTTACCTTCCGCACCTTCCCCGTTGTCGACAAGGACGGCCGGCTGCTTGGCCTCCTTCCGGGGCAAGTCGTCCGCCCGCGCCACGCAAGCAAGCAGGTGATCGAGGTCATGACCCCGCGGGCGCAGTCGCCCACCATCAGCGTCACCGAACTGGGGGCTGATCCAATCGAAAGCGCGGACCGTTTTTTTACCGAGCACGTGGGAACCCACAAACTGCTGGTGGTGGATCAGGACGACAGGCTGCGGGGCCTCTTTACCCTTTCGGACGTGGAGCGGATACGCCAAGAGCACCGCGCCCAAATGCGGCCTGCCAGGGATTCCAACTTCCGCCTTCTGTGCGGGGCGAGCATTTCCTCGCCAAGAAACGCGGCGGGAGAATTGGATCGGGACCGGATTCTCGCCCACGTGAGCGGCTTGGTGGAACGCGGGGTTGATGCGATTGCAATCTCCACCGCCCATGGCCACTCCAAGGGGGTCGGCGACACGATCCGTCTGGTGCGCAGCGAATTCAAGGGCCTCACCCTCATCGCGGGGAACGTCACCAGCGGAGCAGGGGTCGACTTTTTGGCGGATTGCGGTGCAAATGTGATCAAGGTGGGCCAAGGCCCGGGCTCTATCTGCACGACCCGCATTGTGGCGGGCGTCGGCATCCCGCAGTTGACTGCGCTTTACCTGACAAGCCGCGCTGCGGCCAGGCGCTCGGTCACCATCCTGGCTGACGGCGGGATTGCCAAATCAGGCGACGCGGTCAAGGCGCTCACCCTCGCGGACGGGGTTGTTTTGGGAGGTCTCCTCGCGGGGTGTCCCGAGGCTCCCGGCAGCGTGATGGAGATCAACGGCAAGCTGTACAAACAGTACCGCGGGATGGGTTCGGCGGCAGCCATGACTGCGGGCAGCGCTGCCCGCTACGGGCACGCCGCCAAGGATGCAGCCAGAAAAGTCGCAGCCGAGGGAATTGAGGCGCTCAAGGAACTCTCCCCGAAGTTGGATCAGGTGCTGCTCCAGCTGGCCGGAGGCATCCAAAGCGGCATGGGCTATCTTGGGGCCGCTACGCTGGGCGAATTGCAGACCAAGGCGCGCTACATCCGGGTGACCTCGGCGGGCCAGCGTGAAAGCGCTCCGCACGATGTCATTGAGGTAAAAACGGGAAATTAAAGAGCAAATCAAGGGCCGCACTGCGGCCCGGGAAAATAGCCCTTTTTTTCAGTGGCGCCGTCTCCCTGCTCCCAAAAAGGAACCTGACAGCCCCTCTCGATCGATTAAAGTGCAACCTATGCAGCCGCGCTCCTTCCTCCGGCTCAACCGTCCCAGGCCGCTCTCTTTTGCGGCCTCCGGGCTCCCACTCGACATGTCCCAGCCTCTAGCGGTGAGGCGGCTTCGTGGCCGTGTGGTGCAGGTGCTGGGCGCGGTCGGTTTTCTAGCGGCCGTGACGGTTTTGTGCCCCGCGCAGGAAACAACTCCTCTGCCCCCGCCAGCGGCGGTCTCCCCCGAAGAACTGCTACACTCTCTCTCCCGGTGCGCCAAACCTGACTGGGCCTCCAAATTTCGCCCCCCCGTGGCGGTCGCACTCAACAGCAGGGCACAGATTGCCCTGGTGCTGGGAGGCGTCTTCGCGGACGGGTATCTGGCTGCGCAGGCTGAGGACGCGCAGCAATGCAGGAATATTGGCAAGGATCTTGTCCGACTGTCCAAGACCTTGGGGGTTCAAACCGAACTTCTGGACCGAAGCCGCAGCATTGCGGATTCAGCCCAGAAAAAGGACTGGGCGATCCTGCGCCGGGAACTGAATGCAACCGAGGCAGAGTTGGGCGCGGCGCTCCGGAAACATGAGGACGAGGGCCTGGCCCGTCTGGTGTCTTTAGGCGCCTGGATGCGCAGCACCGAAATCGTGGCCTCCTTGCTATGTGATCATTACAGCGAAAATGCTGCCTCGCTCTTGCGCCAGCCGGCCCTCGGAATCCTTATGGGGCGTGGCTTGGAGAAGCTCGGCGAAAAACTGGACACGGATCCCGCCCTCGAGCTGATCCGTCCCAAGCTCAACACGGTGGAGCGCCTCCTCAACGGCTCTGCCGACACTCCTCCCTCATCAATGGAGGTCAAGGACCTCGCCGCCATTTTAACCTCCATCCTCAAGGACGTAACTGAGAAGAGGAATTAGCTCTTTTTTTCGCTGAGTCTCCGCCAACCCCAGCCCGGCAGTTGAATACCCAGCTTTCCTTTTTACTGCCTCTCCTACAAACTCGAACCTGTCCGTATTCTTTTTATGCCCTTCGACGATTCCTCTGTTGCTGAAAAAAACGGCACACCCCGCGTGATGCAATTTTCCGTGTTCCTGCCCAACAAAGTGGGAGCGCTCATGGAAGTGGTAAACCTGCTCAACAACCACAATGTGCACGTGGTGGCAATGAGCGTTCAGGCCTCAGCTGACACCGCCATCGTCCGGATTGTGGTCAGCGATCCGGAATCCGTGCAGGATATTTTTGCCGAGCACGAAATCCCCCACTCTGTCTGCGACTTGGTCGTGGTGGAACTGCCCGAGGGACCCACGGAACTGGGCCGTCTGCTCGCGGCACTCCTCGCCGCAGACGTCAATATCTTCGGCTCCTACGCGTTGCTTATCCGGCCCCGGGGCCGCTCCGCCTTGGCGCTCCACGTCGAGGATAACGAGTGCGCCATTTCAGTGCTGCATCAGCACGGTTTTCAGATTCTGGGGCAGTCCGACATTTCGCGCTAATCCGCCCGGAAGCGGGCTGAACTCCCCGGACGCGTCCGTTGCGTAGCCCCCTGCAGTTGCTGGTGGGGAATGTTTCTGCACCAGCGCCACTGCTCTCCTTGCACGCGACCGGAGCTTTGCTAGAGTCCGCCTAGTGTTTTCCCGCCCCACAGTCACGATTTTGCTATGCGCCGTAGCCGCAGTGCTGCCTTCACTGCGTGGGACCGCGCAGAATGACAGCGAAGAAACACGACGCCGCTTTCTGAAGGCACGGGAGGATCAGGTGCAGCCGGCCACCAAGCGGCCATCTTCTGCTCAGCCAGGTTCTTCCAAGCCGAAGGATAACAAGCCCAAACCGAAGCCGAAGCCCAAGCCACATCCGCTCCCCAAGAAGCCCGTTTCAGGCGCTCCCCCAAAGGTTGCCCCCGTGCCGCCGGCCGCACCTGCCCCTCTTCCTGTTCCTGCACCGCAGCAACCTCCCACGGTCCAACCCGTCAAGGAGAAGCCCTCAACCCCCACTGCCCAGCCTCCTGCAACCAAAATTGAGCAGGCTCCCGTAGTGGTGGAAAAATCCGGTTTCGACTCCAAACCGAACTACCAGCCAACCTCCTTTTTCGGTTGGTTTTCCAAGTGGAAATATCTTCCCAAGTCTCTTCGGGAGGAAATTGACAAGGCGCCGGTTCAGAAGGCCCGGTGGCGCTACATTGTGGTGCACAACAGCGGCACCCGCCAAGGCAACGCAAAGGCTTTTGATTTTTACCACTTAAAGGTCCGCAAAATGTCGAACGGTCTCGCCTACCACTTCGTCATCGGCAACGGCACGTCCTCGGGCGATGGGCAGATAGAAGTGGGCAACCGGTGGAAGAAGCAAATCAACGGGGGCCACGTCCACAGTGACTACCTCAACAACATTGCTCTGGGGATCTGCCTTGTCGGCGACTTCAATCAGGAGAAGCCCACGGCCAAGCAACTCGAATCCCTCGACGAACTCATCCGCTATCTCCGCCAACGGACCGGAAAAATCGATGGCAAGTGGGCAGTCGTAAAAGCCCACAAGGACATCAATCCGCCCAAGTGGCCGACCGACTGCCCGGGAAGTGATTTCCCCTACGCGTGGCTTCGCAACCGTTTCGAATAGGGCGTGTTCACCGCGGGCAGGTCGCCGCTGCCTCCTCAGGGAACGGGGAGCGATCCGCAGATGACTCAGACGCACAGATGCTGACTGCTGTTTCTCCTCATCTGTTCAACCTGTGAAATCTGCGGATGTATTTCTGCATGAGATATTTCTGATCTTCATCCAGAAGCCCTGTGAGTTTCCATTCCCGAACCTGCGATTGATTGACTGTGAACACCGCCTAGCGGGGAAAGGCCGGAGGCCTCGCCCCCCTGCACGCCGCCGTTCAGGCAATCAGGCCCTTGACCACCTTCCCGTGGACGTCTGAGAGGCGGAACTGGCGCCCCTGGTACCGGTAGGTCAACGCCTCGTGGTTGATTCCAAACAGATGCATGATCGTCGCCTGCATGTCGTGGATGTGCACCGGGTCGCGCACAATGTTCCACGCAAAGTCGTCTGTCTCCCCGAACACGGTCCCGCCTTTGACTCCTCCGCCGGCCATCCACATGCTGTAGGCGCGACCAAAGTGGTCCCGGCCGACGGGCTTTGCCGGATCCCCCTGCCCAAACGGAGTGCGCCCAAACTCGCCCCCCCACAGCACCAGCGTGTCGTCCAAAAGCCCGCGCTCCTTCAGGTCACTCACCAGCGCCGCCGAGGGCTGGTCCGTGTCGCGGCACTGGGCCTCCAGTTGGGTGAACAGGTTCCCGTGCTGGTCCCAGCCGCTGTGCATCAGCTGTACAAAACGCACCCCCCGCTCCAGCAACCGGCGCGCGATCAGGCAGTTGTTTGCAAACGTCCCCTTTACCAACGCGTCCGGACCGTACTTCTCGATCGCGGACTTGGGTTCGTTGGAGAAATCCAGCAGGTCGGGGACACTCACCTGCATCTTGTAGGACATCTCGTACTGGGCAATCCGGGCGTCGATTTCAGGGTCGCCGTAGTCGCTCAGATGCGAGGCGTTCATCGCCTGAATGTCGTCCAACAACACGCGGCGCTGCGCGCTACTCATGCCTTCGGGGTTGTGCAGGTAGGGCACCGGGTCCCCCACGTTGCGGAAGCGCACCCCCTGGAACCGGCTCGGGAGAAAGCCACTGCCCCAGTAGTAATCATAGAACAGCTGGCCGCAGGTGCGCCCCTTGTCCGAGGAGGTCATCGCCACAAACGCGGGCAGCTCCTCCGACTCGCACCCCAGTCCGTAACTGAGCCAGGCCCCCAGGCTTGGCCGCCCCGGCACCTGGGCCCCCGTCATGAAAAACGTCACCCCCGGGGCGTGGTTGACTGCCTCAGTGTTCATGGAACGCACCACGCAAATCTCGTCGGCCAGCGAGCCGATGTGTGGGAGCATTTCGCTGAACTCAGTGCCACATTTTCCGCGGCGCTGGAACGGCTTGATAGCCGGAGTGATGGGCCACTTTTTGAAATTCGCCGTCATCGTCGAAAGACGAGTCGTGCCCCGCACGCTCTCCGGAATGTCCTGGGACGCCATCTTCACAAGCATGGGTTTAGGATCAAACAGGTCCACATGAGAGGGACCGCCTCCCTGCCACAGACATACCATCCGCTTTGCCTTGGGCGCAAAATGGGGCAGCTCGGGCAACCCCAGTTTGGCCGCCGCCGGAGTGCCGCCCGCCGCCACTGCGGCACCCGCGGGACGCTCCGCCAAAAGGGACGCCAAAGCGATTCCGCCGATGCCCTGCGCCGCGGAGCCGAAGATCTGGCGGCGGGTGACCCGCTGCTGGTTGGTGAATATTTCCTGGAACATACGTGCTTAAAAAAGGGCGTTATTCGCGAGTGAGCGCTTCATCAAGGTTGAGCATCCCGAGGCACACGGCGGCGAGGGCTGCCTGCTCCTCCGCCGGAAACTCACCGCTGACCGGGGCGGTTCCGATTGCAATGAATTTCCGGGCGGCCTCCGGATCTGCAGCATAAATGGCGCGCTGTTTCTCCAGAGCCTTCCCCAAAATACGCAGGTCCGTTTCCGTCGGCTTGCGCCCGAGCACGCATCTGAAAGCGAACCGCAAGCGGTGCTCGGGAGTAGCAGCCGCACCCATGGCCTTCGCCGCAAGGACGCGGGCGGCCTCGGCCCAGGTCGGATCGTTCAAAGTCGTCAGCGCGTGCAGCGGGGTGTTGGTCGCAGAGAGACGGACCTTGCACGTCTGGCGGTTCGATGCGTCAAACATGTTCGCCGGCCCGATCGTGCGGCGCCAGAACGTGTACAGGCTGCGGCGGTAGAGGTCCTCCCCCTGCGAAGCGGGATAGGTGAAGTCGCGTTCCTTGGTAATGGCAAGCGTCTCCCAGATCGCATCTGGTTGGTAGGGGTACACGGGCCGCCCTCCCATCTTGGGACTGAGCAACCCGCTCGCGCTCAGCGCCACATCCCTCAAAACTAGCGACGGTGCGCGGAAACGCGCCCCCCGTGCGAGCAACCGGTTTTCCGGATCGCGCTGCGCGAGCTCGCGGCTCACACGGCTGCTTTGCCGGTAGGTGGCGCTGTTGACAATCAGCCGGATGAGGTGTTTCTGACTCCACCCGCCTTCGCGAAACTCGACCGCAAGCCAGTCCAGAAGCTCCAGATAAATCGGCATCTCGCTCTGGACGCCAAAATCCTCCGCGGTCTTCACCAGGCCGACGCCGAAGAAGTGCTGCCACAGGCGGTTCACCTGCACCCGCGCAGTCAGCGGCTGCTCGGGAGTAAACAGCCACTGCGCGAACCCCAGCCGGTTTGCCGGGAACTCCGGAGGCATTGGCGGAAGAAAGCCTGGCGTTGCAAAGGCCACCTTTTCCTGAGGCTGAAGGTAATCCCCGCGGTTGAGCAAAAACGTTTCCCTCGGTTTGTCATCCCGCATGACCATCACACGCGGTACTGTTTCGCGCTTGTAGGTGGCGATGCTCGTTTTGAGATCATCCGCCTTTTTGGCGACGGGATCCTTAGCGGAGACCTTGGGCCACACCTTGCTTTCAAAGGCGCCGCGCAGTCCGTTCTCGAGTTCCTTCTTCTCCTCCTTGGTGCGCTGCGCTTCCGCGATCCGCAAAATTCTCGTGAGGTTGGCCGCGAGCGCCCGGTCGTCGGGCGTCTTGGTCGACTCGGTGACGGCCGCCGTCCAGGCCGCCAGAGCCAGGTCGAACTTCGCCTTGATCTGCCCCTCCTCGCCCACCTGTTTGAGCTCCGCCTCCTTTGCGACCAGCCACGCCTTGTGCTCCTCGGTGGGCAGCTCCACAAAAGGCGGCGAGACACGGATCGGCCCCGGCCCGCCTCCGGCGAGTCCACTTTCGGAAACCTGGTTGAACGCGTGCATCAGCCCGTAGTAATCCCGCTGGGTCACGGGGTCGTACTTGTGGTCGTGGCACTGGGAGCAGGCCATCGTGAGTCCCAGCCAGTTCGTGGCGGTCGTGTCCACACGGTCCACCAAAATATTAAACCGCTGCTCCTCGGCAATCGCGCCGCCTTCACCGTTTACGAGATGGTTCCGGTTGAATCCAGTCGCGACTAACTGCTCGTTGCTGGGGCTTTGCAGAAGATCGCCGGCGAGTTGCTCGATCGAGAACTGACTGAACGGCATGTCCTTGTTGAAGGCACTCACCACCCAGTCCCGCCACATCCACTGGAAGGTGTCGCCGTCCTGCTGGAAGCCGTTGCTGTCGGCGTACCGGGCCGCGTCCAACCAGGGAAGCGCCATGCGTTCCCCAAAGTGCGGGGAGGCCAGCAGCCTTTCAACCAGACGCTCCGGCGCATCGGGTGCGGCGTCCGCCACAAAAGCGTCCACCTCTTCGGGGGTGGGGGGCAGGCCGACCAGATCGAGAAAGAGCCGGCGGATGAGCGTGGAGCGGTCCGCCTCGGGAGAGGGTGCGAGGCCGCTCTCCTTGAGCTTGGCAAAAACAAAGAGGTCAACCGGGTTGTTGCCCCAGCCTTGGCTTGCCCCCCCGGGAGGTGCCGCCTTCACCGGAGCGATGAAGGCCCAGTGGGGGCGGTATTCCGCCCCTTCGTTGATCCATTGTTTGAGCAGTTCGCGCTGTTTGGCAGAGATCTTCCGGTTCGAGTTGGCCGGCGGCATTTGCTCGTCCTTTTCGGAGGAAAAAATGTGCGCCACAAGCGAGCTCTCAGCGGCCTTGCCGGGCACGATGGCCGTCTCACCGGACTCGGCCGGTTTCAAGGCGACCTCCCGCACATCCAGACGCAGATTTCCCTTCCGATGGTTGGGATCCTGTCCGTGGCAGTAAAAGCAGTTTTCCGCCAGAATGGGGCGGATCTCTCGGTTGAAATCCACACCGGCTTTGGCCGAAGGAGCCAGCGCAGTGCAACCGGCAAGGACGGCGGCTCCTGAAAACAGGGAGGAACGAGGCATGTTCCCTTCTACCCGATGCCCGTCCCTGAGTCTTGCACATGGCAGCACGGTTTTTGTACGTTTTGACCATGCCCCCCAAAGGATCCATCGCTTTTCAAGACGCCTTTTTCAGCAGGCACCCGGGCGCTCACTCCATGATGGAACTGTTTGAAGGGCTCCCAAACGTCGCCTTTTACGCCAAGGACACAGAGAGCCGCTTTGTCAGGGTCAACCAAACGTTCCTGCTTGCACACGGGCTGGCCGAGGAGGCCCAGATCCTCGGCCTGAGCGACCGCGACTTTCACGCGCCCGCCTTCGCCGAGGCATACATTGCCGAGGACGGGCGGGTCATGGCCGGACGCAGGGCCATTCCGGGGCAGCTCTGGATGGTGTTACACTTCGACAAACAGCCGCATTGGTACATTTCAACCAAGGTGCCCCTGTTCGACGCCGAGGGAGCAGTCATCGGGATTGCCGGGGCAATGTACAGCATCCAGGAAACAGGCGAGAAAGCGCGCTATTTTCAGGAACTCCAGTCCGCCATCCGGCACATGGAGACCCACTACAGCGAACCGATTTCGATGGCTGCGATGGCAAGGCTCGCGGGGCTTTCCTCGACGCATTTCAACCGGCGCTTCCAGCAGTTGCTGCGCTCCACTCCGACCGACTATCTGCGCGGTGTCCGGATCCAGGCGGCGTGCGGACTGTTGAGCAGGACGCAACATCCCCTTGCAGAAGTGGCTGTGGAAAGCGGCTTTGCCGACCAGAGTCACTTCACTCGGTGCTTTCAAAAATGTACCGGCCTGACACCCCGAGCCTACCGCCAGCGTTTCCTCAAAAC
This sequence comes from Chthoniobacteraceae bacterium, assembly GCA_947478975.1. Taxonomy (GTDB): domain Bacteria; phylum Verrucomicrobiota; class Verrucomicrobiia; order Chthoniobacterales; family Chthoniobacteraceae; genus Chth-196. Next base: position 265 of record CANJYI010000071.1, on the reverse strand, counting down.
CTGATTTCTTTTCCGGCACCTCCGTCTCGGTGGAAGTCTTGAATCCTGCCGAGGCGTGCCCTTTTGATAAGACTCGGCTGACTTAATTCGCCACACTTTTTTTCGCGATGCGCCAGAGGACTTCGTTCTTTTCCATGAACCACGGAATCCAGGGTGGATCGTAAAAGGCGAACTCTGGCTCGCCCTCCAGCTGCCATCCGGACCGCTCCACCGCGGACCTGATTTCGGAGAGCGCCTTCTCCCTGCCCGCGGAACGGCGGCGACC
>CANJYI010000070.1 GCA_947478975.1 Chthoniobacteraceae bacterium | reverse complement strand
GCACTGAAAGTCGCGGCTGGCAATTTGCTTTTCAGCTCCCGAATGGCGGCTTTACCATCCCCGCCTCCGCCAGCGGCTAAATAGGCGCCCCTGATTTCTGCAACTAAGGATTTTATTTGGCACGGTGGATTTTGAATCTCCCCCAATACCGCCTCCAAACTTCCTTCGGTGCCCTGCCTGTCGGCGTGGTTTGCGAATCGCATCAGCTTGATGCTGCCGAAGGCAGAATGGCTTATTGCGTCACCAGGTAGGCCACGATTATCTGGTGAGGGGGCTGGAATCTGGACACCTGCTCCAGCGGCAGTCTGTTGGCTGATTAACGATCGGGAGTGGTGCTGCTGGTGGTGGCCGTCGTGCACTTCTAGGGACGGCAGGATGGCCCCCGGAAGCCTGCAATCCGTCAATACTAGATTACTCATGAGCTGTGTCCCCCTTCTGCTTTTTATCGGCGCTGATTTTGAGCGAGTTCTGATACGCCGTCTCCATGTAGTCGACGAGGCTGTCGTAAGAAATTAAACGCGAGCCATGCTGCGAGCCACGCTTCCGGTTGGAGAAACTCTTGATTCGGTTGGCTTTTATAAGTTCGTAGATGCTGCTCCTCCCAATTCCGGACAGTCGCACAGCGGCTGGGACTTTGATCCATTCGGGCTTTAAATTAAGTGTGGCCTCGGGTCCGGGAGTGGCACACAGCACGTGACACTGCCTTCCTTCCGCCTGTGATGTGAGTGTTAGCTCATCCGCTCTTCTGTCGAGTACTTGATTTTTGTATGGCATAGGCTTGGTTTTTACTTTTAGAGACGGCGGCGAGGTGCTACTCAAAGGCTTTTTCCACAGTACACTTGTGTGCATGCCTTCAAAATGGAAGCCTCTCCGCCCCTTTTATATCTATACGCACAACCACGCTGTCACTTAGCAGAAAAATGTTCCACAGTTCTTTTTTGACTTATGAAAAGCCGCAAAATTACATCACTGGCAGTGCTCCGGGACATTCTAGGCCCAACAGATGGCCACGAAGCCTCGTTTGCCGCCATGATCGACCGCTCTGTCTCCTGGGTGAAAAAAGCGTCGGCTGATGGTGGACGCATGCAGCCCAAGGTTGCGCAGTTGATCTCCTCCAAAACGGGCATCTCCGCCGACTGGCTCCTTAAGCCAACCCCGTTCCTGCCTCCCGTAGAGACTGACAACCACACCCCATACACCCGCGAGTCTTACGATAAATGGCGCTCTGCTGGGGAAAGCTACATCGGCGTAGATGCCATAAGCGGCGCGCCTGAATGCCTTGCCCAGATCATTGGAGCGTTTGCCTCTGCAATCCAAGCGGGCAAGTCCCGTCTTGCCCTTGATGATCTGTGGAAGTTTTCCCAGGCCATGCGATTACGCTATGGCCCGCCAAAGAGTCCTCACGCTGCCCAGGATGAATTAGTGAGGGTTGCCGACGAGTTGCGCCATTTGGCGGCGAGAGGCGGGGAGGCCTAGCCCTCCTGAAGTCTCTGGAACCGCAGTGCCCGCGTCACGGGAGACCACTCTGGATTCTGAAAAGCTGCCTTTTTTGCGGCTCTTGAACACCTGTGCACACGCACACACGGTGGCGGACACAGTCTTACCCTTGGTCTTACTTTAGCGGAAACCAAAGGCTAAAGCGTTGATTGTCAGGAAAGTGCACCGCCTTGGAATCGAACCAAGAACCTAGTGATTAAGAGTCACGCGCTCTGCCAATTGAGCTAGCGGTGCGTTTGCCTAACGGGGTGAGAAAACTAAGGAGCGTGAGCTCATTCCGCAAGATAATTCGGAGTTTTCCTCCTAAAAAGACCTACATGAATCCCCCGCCCCGCTCAGCACCCGCCTCAAGCGCCGGCAGGCTTTTGCCGGGACTGGAGTGTTTCCGCACTGCACTCAGCGGCCGAGCGCCTTGCGAAGAAACGGCTCGAACACGTCCGCTTGCCGCATAAACCCGAGGTCGCTGGCGTGAGACGCATCCGTGGCGCCCTCTGAGTCGGTGCCGTAAAGTGCGTCCCCCGGAATGTAGTAAAGATTGGAAACCCCCTGTTTTTGGAGCGTTTCAAACGCATTCCTGAGAGCGGCGTGGTTGTCGTCGTGGAACTTCGCCTTTGCTGGAGTGATCCAGTCGTTGGTGAAGCGCCGGTCCTCGACCAGAAGGATCGGGGTGCCGGGCTTGGCCGCACGCAGCTGCAAGACCAGGGGCACACACTTTAATGCGACGGCGTCTGGTCCCATGTTAGGCAGGCAGTCGATGACATAAGCGGCAGCATCGACTTGGGCCAGGAAGGCGCCCACTGCCGCGTCCATGCGGCCATTTCCGGAAAAGCCAAGGTTGGCCACCGGTAGGTCTAACCGCCTCCCGAGAATGGCCGTATGAACCATCCCCGGCCTGCTGGCGCAAGCCCCGTGGGTGATGGAGGTGCCGTAGAAAACGACCGGTTTCGTGCGCGGGGCAAGCCCCTCAAAATGAGCTCCCTTTGGCACACCGATCTCGAGAAACTCCACACCGTTGTAGAGCGGCAGGTAGGCGGCGTACTCGCGCATCCCGGGCGCCAGGCCCTTGATGAGCTCCGTCTTAATTTCCTGCGCCGCGGGCCGAGTCACCTGCACCCAACGCCACTTGCCCGCCTCATCCCTCGCGTAAAGGTCCACCCCGCTGACGCCAGTAGCCGGCATGTGGGGCATTCCCAGCACCGCCTTGGCAACCTTGTAATGGACGTGTAGCGCCCCCGCATCCGTCTTGAACCGCACCATCATCCCAGCGCTGTCCCGGCTCAGGTTCCAAACAGCCTGAGTCACCGTCTTTTCCGCCTCCGCGGGAAGGCGGTCAAAGTAGCGGAGCCTTTCAGCGGAAGGCCACTCGCGGCCTTCCACCCCCCACTTGGACACATCATGCCAGTCGACACTCTCGGCCACCGCCGCCTTGCTGGCCGCCATGGCGGGGTCCAATTTGGAGACCTCAACCGCCTTGGGGGCGGGGGTTACAGGCGCCTGCGGAGCCTGCCCATAAACGGGGCCGGCCGCTCCAGCAAGCACCAGAAGCAGCGGTTTCCAAGCGATACGGAGGGGGGACGTCTTCATTTCTTTGAATCGTTTAAGCGGCCTAGGGCTTCGCTACCCCGCGCACCACAAAGTCGTCATAGTGCACATCCACCAGGTTGGTGGTGAGACTCACCAGAGTTTTGGAATCGTGGGAGATACCCTCCGAACTGAAGGAATCAGCGGGCTTCCCGTCAATCTGGACCGAGACCTCCGCATCCTTGGTGCGGACCAGGAGTGTGTGCCATTCGCCCTGCGAAAAGGCGATCGGAGTCCGCTTGGTCTTGGTCAGAAGCAGCGCCTTCTGCTCGGCGGAAAGGCCCTCGGGCGACTTTTTCTTTTCGTAGATATCGTTCTGAAAATTCCCCGTCTTGGCGTCACTCATCGTGAGCGAGGCCGGGTTGATCGTGACACTGCAAATGTGACCCGCGTGGGAGCCCTTGTAGTTTTTGTCATCAAACCAAACGTTGAAACCCTTCGCCTTTTCGCTGACGAAACGGAAACGCACGGACACTTCGAGATCCTTCTCTGGATCAAAGCGGATGTTGTCTACCGCTGCGTGGTCGGAATTTTCCGGGGTGATCCCCACAAGCACGCCGTCCTTGATGATGCTTCCACTTTTATAGTGCCCCCAGCGCTCGCCAAATGTCGGGCCTGAAAAATCGTCAGAAAAAATGGTCCGGGGATAGGGCGCTGCCGCGGGTTCAGCTGCCAAGGCGGACCAGGCAGCGCAAAGAAGGAGCACAATGGGGGTGGCTTTCATCCCTCGATGGTACAGAGGGTTGCCTTCGCAGTTAAACCAAAAAAAGGGCCGCTTAGGCACCCCCTTTGCCGGTCAAAAAAGTCCTTTCCCGCGGCGACTTCAGGGGCGTCCAGCCGCGGCGGCAACACCGGTGGCCAAGCGCACCCGTCGGAGAATTGCTATGGCGGGAGCATCGGAGACCTTTGCCAAGGGCGCCCAACTGCCTAGTCTTTCGTGGCATGCCCCCGAATGCGTATCGACTGGTTGTTTCAGCGTTGGTCCTCACCACAGCCCGGCTCTGCGATGCGCAGGGAGTGCCCCCTCACGCACCGCCCCACATGAACCGTAATCTGCTGGCTCTGGAAAAATCCCCGTATCTGGTGCAACACGCCCACAATCCAGTCCACTGGATGCCGTGGGGGGAGGCGGCCTTTGAAAAGGCCAGGAATCAAAACAAGCCGATCTTTTTGTCCATCGGCTATTCGACCTGCCACTGGTGCCACGTGATGGCCCACGAATCCTTTGAGGATGAGGCGACCGCGGCCATTCTCAACCAAAGTTTTGTCTGCATCAAAGTCGACCGCGAGGAGCGGCCCGATGTCGACAGGCTCTACATGAGCTACGTTCAGGCGACCACCGGATCGGGAGGATGGCCGATGAGCGTGTGGCTGACGCCGGACCTTCACCCTTTTTTCGGCGGGACCTACTTTCCCCCTGCGGACCGCTTCAACCGCCCGGGCTTTCCGGCCCTGCTCAAAAGAATCGCGGAGGCCTGGACGACGGACCGCCCGCGCATTGTCCAGTCGGCGGCGGAGACCCTCGCCTCACTGGCGGAAAGTTCTAAGGCGGCGGGGGGTACCGGGACGCTGCCGGGTGGCGCGCTCGAGGCGGGGTTCCAGAATCTTGTGCAGCAATACGACGAGGAATACGGGGGTTTTGCAAAAGCGCCCAAGTTTCCCCGACCCCCCTCCCTGTTTTTCCTGCTCCAGCACGCTTCACTCTCCGGGGCAGAGTCCCGGGACGGGAAGATAGCGGCCGGCATGGCGCTTCACACGCTCCGCAACATGTACCTCGGCGGGATGCACGACCAACTGGGGGGAGGCTTTCACCGCTACTCTGTGGACCGCCTTTGGCATGTGCCGCACTACGAAAAGATGCTTTACGACCAGGCCCAGCTTGCATGCGCCTATCTCGAAGCCCACCAACTCACAGGCGATGTTCTCTGCGCCCAGGCCGCCCGGTCCACCCTAGAGTACGTCGCACGCGAAATGACGGACGCCACGGGTGGGTTCCACTCTGCCGAGGACGCCGATTCGCTGTTTGAGCACGGGAAACCAGAGCATGGCGAGGGCGCTTACTATGTGTGGACCAGTGGGGAAATCGACTCCCTTCTGGGGAACCACTCCGCCTTTTTTAAACAGGTCTACGCCGTGGAGCCTGAAGGCAACTCGCCCGCCGGCAGCGACCCACGCGGTGAACTGAAGGGCAAAAACACTCTGGTGCGCCGGCGTTCTCCGAGCGAAGCAGCCGCTCTTTCCTCCCTCACCGAGCAGGCTTCCGAAACAATTCTCTCCAGCTGCCGCGAAAAACTTTTCGCGGCTCGGGCGGCCCGCCCGCGCCCCCACCGGGATGACAAAATCCTGACCGCATGGAACGGGCTGATGATTTCCGCCTTCGCCCGCGGCTACGGCGTTCTGGGGCAGGACGCGTATCTGACAGCGGCACGTCGGGCAGCCCTTTTCTTGAAGTCCGCTCTCTGGAAGGACGGAACATTGCGCCGCAGTTACAGACAAGGGCCTGGGGAGGTAGCGGGCTTTTCTGAGGACTACGCGTTCCTGATCCAAGGCCTGCTCGATTTGTTTGAGGCAGACTTCCAACCGGAGTGGCTCTCGTGGGCGCTTGAATTACAGGCGGTTCAGGACCGGCTTTTTTGGGACGCCTCCGGAGGCGGATACTTCAGCAGCGCATCGGGCGATTCGGCGTTGCTAATCCGCATGAAAGAAGACCACGACGGTGCGGAACCGGCCGCAAGCTCGGTTGCCGCCCGAAACCTTCTGCGCCTTGCGGAGATTACAGGGCACGCAGAGATGCGGGAACGCGCGACAAAGACGGTCCAAGCCTTCGGGACGGTGTTGGAGCGTGCGCCTGCCGCGCTCCCCCAGATGTTGCAAAGCCTCGGCGGGCTGCAGGCCCCCTGGCGGCAGATTGTAATTGCAGGCGACCTCTCGGCACCGGACACCCGCGCCCTACTCGCGGTGGTACGCCGAACGCACCTACCGAACACCATCCTGCTCCACGCGGGCAGCGCGTCTGATGGCAAAAAGATCGGCGAACGCCTCGACGCCGCCTCACATATGCCCCCGGTTGACGGCCGCGCCACCGCTTATGTGTGCAAGGACTTCAGCTGCCAGGCGCCAGTTTTTGAGCCGAAGGACCTCGAGGCACTGCTCAAAAAATAGGAGGGGAGGCCATCACTCTCCCAACGACCACCTGCCACCAGGGGCGTGTGCTTGCCTTGGGAGAGCCGGGTGCAGGAAAATCCGTACCGGCCCACTGGAAATCCGACTAGGCCCACATGGGGGTGAGGGCGGCCAACCGGGCCAGGCAACTGAGAGTATTGGCGTCACAAATCAGGCCTTCCGCGACCATTCCGCGGAGTTCGTGTGGGCTAAACACGCGCACTTCCGTGATGCACTCGTTGGGATCCAGGTCCATCCCGCGCACGCTGGGAACCGCGCCTCGCACCCAGATTTGGTGGCAATGCTCGTCGGTGAAACCTGGACTGCTCACGTAGTGGTGCATCGGATCCACGGCGCCGCCGGGCGCCAATTCGTACCCGGTTTCTTCCTGCAACTCCCGGAGGCCGGTGGCCACGATCGCCTCCCAGTTGTGGCCCGTCGCCTCGTCAATCTGCCCGGCGGGGAACTCCCAGATGGTACGCCGAATGGGAACCCGTTCCTGGCGGATCATCACAAACCCGCCCTCGGGAGTCTGCGCGGCGATGACCACCCCCGCCTTGCGGTGGCAGACGGTCCACTCAAAGGGCTCTGGGCGCGTGGGGGTGGAAACGTGCACCCGCTCAATCTCGAGATAGGAATTCGCAAAGAGCAACTCCCGCTGGTGTGTGTCCCATCCGTCCTTGTCTGGAATGGCGTTGTGAAAGGGCATCGGAAACAGGGCTATCCCAAAAGTACTTTCCAACGGCCCAACTCGGCCGCCACGTTTGCAGGAGACGGCGCGCCCACTGCCTGGCGGGCCTCCATCGAACGCCGCACCTCCAGCATGTCGTGGACGTCCGCGCCAAAGGCCGGGCTCAGAGACTGATACTCGGCCAAGGACAACTCCCGCAGGCTGCACTCCAGAACCCCGCACCGCGCCACCGCCCGCCCGATCACCTCGTGCGCCTTGCGGAAAGGCACCCCGTGGTTGACGAGGTAGTCAGCCAAATCCGTGGCCAGAAGGTTTGCGTCGGCGACGGCCTCTGCGCAGCGACCGGCGTTGACGGTGGCTTCCCTGAGCATCGGAGCAAAGACGCCCAGCGCAGCCTTAACGGTGTCGACGGAATCAAAAATCGCCTCCTTGTCCTCCTGCATGTCGCGGTTGTAGGTCATGGGAAGCCCCTTCATGAGCGTGAGCAGGGAAACTAGGTTGCCGTACACCCTGCCCGTCTTGCCGCGCGTCAACTCGGCCACATCGGGGTTTTTCTTCTGTGGCATGAGTGAGGAACCCGTGGTGAAGGCGTCGGACAAGGTCACAAAATGGAACTCACTTGAGGCCCACAAAATCACGTCTTCGCTCAGCCGGGAAAGGTGCATGGCCACCAAGGCGAGACCGGAAAGCAGTTCCACGGCGAAGTCACGGTCACTGACGGCATCCATTGAGTTGCGCGTCAGGGCCGGAAAACCCAGCAGATCGGCGACCAGTTGCCGGTCCAGAAGGATGGTGGAACCCGCGATCGCGCCTGAACCCAGGGGCAGGACATTGATGCGCTTGCGGCAGTCCGCGAGCCGGTCCCGGTCGCGCTGGAGCATCTCCACGTACGCGAGCAGGTGGTGGGCGAAGAAGACCGGTTGGGCACGCTGCAGGTGGGTGTAGCCTGGAATGACCACATCCCGGTAGCGCTCGCCCAGCTCGACCAGAGCGGCCTGAAGATCGCGCAGGAGCGCGTCCAGAGCGTCGCACTCCGCCCGGAGGTAGAGCCGGATGTCGGTTGCAACCTGGTCGTTGCGGCTGCGCGCAGTGTGGAGCTTGGCGCCAGCGTCCCCGATGCGCCGGGTCAGCTCAGACTCGATATTCATGTGGATGTCCTCCAGTTCGGAACGGAACTGGAACTGCCCTGCTTCAATTTCGGCGCCGATCGCCTGCAAGCCATCGACAATCGACTGGCGTTCCTGCGGGGAGAGCAGCCCGGCCTTTTCGAGGGCGGCAGAATGCGCGATGGATCCCTCGATGTCGTGGCGCCAAAGACGCCAGTCAAAAGAGATGGACTCAGAGTAGGATTGAAGAAGTGCAGCGGTCTGCTGCTGAAAACGGCCTTTCCACATGGCACAGAGAGCTAGGGCAAAGCCGGGGCGCTCAAAAGGCAAAAGCCGCACCATTCGCCCGAATCCACGGTTTGCCGCCGCTCTCCCTGCCTTGACGATTGCGCCCGCTTGCCCCGGCGTCTTTGCGCGCCTAAACTTTTTGATATGCCAAATGCAGACGTCCCACCCGCCGGAGCGGGACGGTCGTCTCTTGTGCGCAGGCATCCGCGCATGGCTTTGCTCCTGTTGCTGCTCCTGCTGGGGGGGCTGGCCCACCGTCCCATCTTGCAGACGTTGATTGGACAAGGACTCCAGTTCGCAGCGGCACGCGAAGGTTTCGCGCTCCAGACCCAGGTTTCCGGAAACCTTCTGACCCGGTGCACCCTTGAAAACCTCAGCCTCGAGCCGCGAGCGGGAACGCACTCGCGAGTTGAAAGCCTGTTTGTGCGCCGGGCCACCTTTGACTACAGCCCGGCCCGCATGCTTTTTCGAGGAGCAGACCGTTGCCTGCGGGCAGTGGCTGTCGAGGGCGTGGAGCTACGGCTTTCCAGCACTCAAAAGCCTGTCCCGGCGACCGACTCCCTTGCGCAGGCGCCGGACAGGTGGCTCAAAATCCTGCTCGGGCTACCCCTGTTTTGGACGGACAGCGTCAGGCTATCGGCAGTCAACATCACGGGCGGCGACCCGCAAACCGGTTTTGCCCTCCAGGGCGTTACCCTGACAGCGCTGCCCGGCGTTTCCGGAGTGCTCTCGGTCGAGTCGCTGCGCCTGCCTGGCGGCGGGGCACCGGTTGCGATCAAGGCCACCACCTCCTTCACGAACCGGCGTTTTATCCTCAAGGGATTGCGGATCGCGCCTTCCATCGAGTTGATTCGCCTCGAACTGGACGCCTCCGGCCGCGGCCGAGGGGTGGCCCTGCTGCAATTGGAGGGGCGATGCGGAGACGGGCGGCTTTCTGCCCAACTGGAAGCGGGCCCGCTGAATTGGCTCCTACATGCGGAGGCCAGCCAGATCAAGGCGACGGAAGTGGAAGCGGCACTCGGGAAAACGGCTGGGCAGTTGCCCGATTTGGTTTCTGTGCGTGTCGAATTGGGAGGGGACCCAAACCGTCCAAAATCCTGGACGGGCGCAATGCGGCTCAAATGCGAGCGGTCGCTCGAAGGCGGCACCCGCGCGACGCTCGAGTGCGGCGCTGCTCTGGAGAACGGAGCCCTGCAGCTGACGACACTGGACGGGCGGGCGCCTGCCTCTCGCTTCACGGGTTCGGGAAACCTGCAACTGCCCAATACATGGGGTGAATTTGCCAAGGCACAGGGGGAGGCGCAGATTGATTTCGAAAGCCGCGACGTTGGGGACTGGGCGCGCCATGCAAGTCGGGCCCGGATTGAGGGGAACCTGCGAGGGGAAGCAAAGGCAAAACTGTCCCGGGGAGGACTCCAAGTAGACCTTAAACTTCGTGGAGATGCAGTGCAGGCGGGCTCGTTCAAGGCGGCACATTGCGGCCTCGAAGGCTCCTTTGCCGCGCCAATTCAGGGGCTGCGAAACCCCGAAAACATGGCCGGCAATGCCGTGATTTCATTGACCCGCCCGGAGTACACCAACAGCGCGGTGTCCGTGGCTCTCGACGAGGGAGCCGGTGCGTTGACGCTCCAAGCAGGCACGGCACGGTTATGGAACATCATCCTCAAGGATGCGGCAAACGTGCTCGCCGGGGAAATCTCGGTTC
>CANJYI010000069.1 GCA_947478975.1 Chthoniobacteraceae bacterium | reverse complement strand
GCAGTGGAATCTTGGCGGGTACGCGGAAACCATCGGCAGCCTTGTGTTTGAAGCGCAGGGTGGAAGCAACGGAGGGATCGGACCGAACGTGCAGACGGGTTCAGGAACCCTCACCATCGCCCCCAACGGTTCCATCTCCGCGCAGAATCTGGACGACCCCCGCGTGGTCGCGACCCTCAACGGAAACTTGAGCCTGCCCAACGCGTTGACCTTCAACATTGAAGCGGTGCGCAATACGAGTGTGGGCGGGGTGAACGGGCAGGTCGGTCTGGGGTTGAACGGCGTGCTGCTTTCCTCGAGCCTGCTCACCAAGGCTGGCGCCGGCTTCCTTTCCTTGGGGGGGGTCGCCCTTCTTGAAAACACGTTGAACGTCGCCACGGGCGGGGTGGTCCTTGGTCCCGGAAGCAATTACGCACTGACCACCATCAGCCTCGCGACAGGCACGGTCCTAGACATGCGCGGCCAGAGCAATCTCCAGCTCGGGGGGCTCACCGGCACCGGCACGCTGAAGAACTTCAGCCTCACCAGTAGCGGCACCCTCACCCTCGGGGCGGACAATGCGAACGCCAACTTTGATGGAAGCATTGGCAGCGAGTTCTCCTCCAATCTGCTTAACCTCCGAAAGGTCGGAACGGGAAACTGGAGCCTCACCAGGGACAACTCGGCCAGCCTGCTCGGGACTCTGACCGTCGCCGGCGGGAGTGTCACGTTGGCCGGGGGCAGCGCGCGGATCGCCTTCCAGACCGTCGCGTTGCAGCGCGGGGGAATGCTCGTTTTGGACAACTCCAGCAGTGCGGTTGTCGACCGTCTTGGAGGCGGCACCCTGGCAAGCGGTTCCGGCACAATAATCCAATTCCAAGGGGGCGAGCTGCTGCTCCGGGGCGTTCAAGGCAGCGAGGTGTCGGAAGCCGTGGCCACGCTGGCGCCCGGTGACGGCGGCGGCACGCTCACCCTTAGCGCGTTGGGGACCGCGGGCGTCACGTTGTCTGTGGGGTCGCTGCTCAACCAGAGCGGTTCTTCCAGCCTACTGCTGCGCGGCTCCAATTTGGGTGCCGGGTTGGCAGGCGCTGGCACGGCCGCCGTGCTGGTGGACACGCTGACCTATTCCGGCACACAGGGCTCCGGACCCGCCGGGTCGACCTTTGTTTCCATCCGGCCCGATATCCTCATCGACGCCTCGGAAGGCGGCCTTGGCGCCGGGTTTGCCACCAGAGACGCCGGCGGGTTTCTGCGGCCGCTGGCGGCGGGCGAATTGCTCGCTAGCGTCGGTTCGCTGACGGCCACCATGGCTTCGAGTGTGCAGAACGTCGGGCTCGCGACTCCGCAGACACTGACTGCCACGACAAGACTCAACAGTCTGACGCTGCTCCCCGGTGGCTCACTTGGGGCACTCTCAGGCACACCGGATTCGACCCTGCTCAATCTGAATGCAGGCGGGATTTTGCTGCTCGGCGGCACCTCCAGCGTGAGTGTCCCCTTGCTCACCAGCGGCTCCATTCCCTTCGTTTTCCAGACGCTTGCAGGCGGCAGCCTCAACGTGACCGGCTCCATTTTGTCCACGGGCGGCCTGCTGAAGGCGGGGGCTGGAACGGTGGCGTTGAATGCGCCCCAGTATTATTCCGGCGCAACCGGCACCATCCTCAACGGCGGGACGCTCCGTCTTGGCGGCGGCGCAAACACCTTGCTGGTGGTGCCGACGCAGACCGTGCCCACGCTCTATGATGTCCGGGTCAACAACGACGCGCTGCTCGACCTGAATGGGAACAGCCAGGTGGTGGGACAGTTGACTGGCCTCAACACGCAGCCCGGTTTTTCGGGGAGCGTCACCAGCGCCAGCCCTGCGGTTCTGACGACGGAAACCGCCACCAACGGCACCTTTTCTGGCGTGCTGACGGGCGCGCTTTCGCTCGTGAAGCAGGGCGCATCGGTGTGGACTCTTTCGGGCGCAAACACCTACACGGGCGCGACGACCATTGGCGGCGGCACCCTCGCGCTCAAGGACGGAGGCACCCTGGTGAACATCAGTTCGATCACCATGAGGTTTGCCACGCTGTCTGTGGACAACACCGGGCTGCTGCCCAGCCCAACTGTTTCGCCCTTTGGAACCGGGCCTGTCGCACTTTTTGGTGGCACGCTCCAGCTCAAGGCGCGGCTCGGAAACGATGCCTTGACGACCGGCAGCCTGAGCATCGGCGCCGGAGCGAGCCGCGTAGACCAGACGTTCTACAACGGGAGCACTGCCTCCGCGGGAAGTTCGCTGCTCAATAGCGCCGCCCTCAGCCAGCAGGCCAACAGCTTTGGGGTGGTCAATTTCACCAACACCGGGGGAACGCTCGGCGGAGCACTGACGGGCTTTGCCAACGGCCTGCCTGGTTTCTCCAACGGCGCCAATTCGCAGGTGGTCTTCAGCCAGGCGCCAGCGCTCACCAATTCGCTCGTCGGCCCTTGGGCGGTGGTCAACGGCGCGGACTGGGCAGGCTACCGCTCCACCGTGGACCCGCTCACCGGCGCGTTCGGGCTCGGCGGGCTGGGGACGACTCTCAACGGGAATACGCCGTTCGGAAACTACGGTGGGGACCTGTCCAATTCAACGGCGACAAGCAACGCGAACGAAAGCGGCGGCAGGCTCGGCGTGGTTACCCGTTCCACGTACTCTCTGGCATTGCGCAACACCACCGCTGGCGGCGCGCAGACGGTCACCTTCGCCGGATTGGATCAGCTGCTCTCGGTGCTTTCGGGCGGTATTTTGACAAACAACAACGGTCAGCAAGTGAACTTCCAGGGGGGCCGCATTACCGCCGGCACCACCGCAGGTTCGGCGCTCTATGTCTACGCCAACAACGGCCCCACAACATTCCAGTCGCAGCTGACTGACAACGGTGCGGGCGCGGTGAACCTGGTGAAATCCGGCGCGGCCTCCGTCCTGCTTGGAGTCTCGCCCATACTCAATGTCACCGCCACCACCACGGGCTCCAACATTGTCAGCGTCACAAGCACCGCAGGCCTGAGCATCGGGATGAGTCTCAATGCTGTGCTCGGAATGAGCGGTGTCCAGACCATCACCGGCATTCTGAGCGGCACCCAGTTTGCGATAGGTCAGAACGTGGGCACCGGTTCCACCACCGCTGCGAACACAGCCTTCGGCCAGCAGACCACGCAGGTGCTCCCGAACATCTCGCTGGTCGCCGGGGGCAATACGGTGACGCTGCCAACGGGAAGCTTCGTCCTGCCTGGGATGGTTGTAAGCGTGGGAAGCGGCTCCACCGGGGCGCTGGCCGGCGGGACGCTGGTCGTGGCCGCTGTCTCCGGGAACACGGCTACGCTCTCCGGGACCGCCACGGTTTCCGGCGCTGCGCAGTTGCTGTTCGCACCGGTTGCCGCGAACACCGGCCTCGCGGTCACCGGCACAGCCGGTTCGAACGTGCTCAGCGTCGCAGCACTGGGAGTGACAGCGGGGCTCAATGTCGGCCAGTTGGTGTCCGGGGTGGGGATTCCCGCAAACACCTACATCACTGCAATTGGCGGCACACAGGTGGTCCTCTCGGGCTCGGCCACCGGCGCGGTCAGCAGCGGCACCTTCGCCGCGCCCGCTGCAATTTCCCAGATTACGACGACCGTCGGTGGCAGTGTGACGGCGACCGTTTTGAGCAGCCTTGGGATGTTTGTCGGCCAGCCTGTTTCGGGTCCGGGTATCCCGAACGGGACCACCGTTGCCGCCATTGTGGACGGAACGCACGTCACTCTTTCCGGCACTGCCACTGCCACGGCTACGGGAAATCTGCTTTTCAGTCACGTGCCCGTGGGTCTGAGCGCGGTTGCGGGTTTGAGCGCGGGCGCCTCTGTGGTGCCGCTCGCCAACACCGCGGGAATCTATCCCGGCATGACGGTGCAGGGGACCGGGATTCCGCTGGGTGCGGTTGTCGGGGCGGTGTCCCCCGGCAGTGTCACGCTGATTAACAGCCTGACCGGTGCGGGGACACTCGCCACCGGCGGGACCCAGACGTACCTGCGGTTCGGGTCGCCACTTGCGGAATACACTCCGGCACTGGCGCAGACCGGCACCACCAATTCCGGAACACTGCTGACGGGACTGAACACGAGTGCGCTGGCCGTGGGAATGGTGGTACGGGGGGCTGGGATCGCCAATGGCACCACGGTGACCGCAATTCTCAGCGCTGGATCGGTGCTGCTTTCCGGTTCGGCCTTTAGCACGGTGGCGGGCGGTTCGCTCAGCTTCAGCGCGCCGCTTACCGCTTTCTCAAACAGTTACAGCGGCGTCACCGTGGTCAACCAGGGCCTGCTCCAGGTCGGAGGAACGGGGGCGCCCCTTGGCGCAATCCAAGTCGCAGGAGACATTCTCCTTAACAATGCAGCACTCACGGAAAACACGAACAACGGGGCGATTGCGAACACGAGCAACGTCACGATCAACGGGGGAGGCTCATTGACGCTGATCGGCAACAACACGCTCAATACCGTTTCGTTTAACAACAGCGGCGGCACCGCCACGCCGACCGTCACCACCGGTGGCGTCCTTTACCTCGTGGGCGGCAGCCTCGCTGCTGTGAACGATAATTTTGCGACCACCCCCACCGTCACGGGGATCCTCGAACTGGGCGGCGCCAGCCTCAACATCACCACCAGCGGTCTTTCTCCAAACGCACTCGCGGTGACGGCCGTGATCCAAAACACGCTTGGGGGGGCGCTTGCACCCGCGGGCCTGGTGAAGAGCGGCCCGGGCTCTCTGGCGCTCACGGCGGCCAACACGTTCAATGGCGGAGTCACGCTTAACAGTGGCGCGCTCATCATCAACAACGGAAGTGCTTTGGGAACCGGAACGCTGACTGTAAACGGCGGCGCCCTACACTCGGGCAGCGCGCTGCAGACCCTCTCCAACCCAGTGTTGTTGAACGGGGATCTGACCCTCGGAGGGCCGCTGGCGCAGAACAATATCACTCTTTCCGGCTCTGTGAATTTGGGCGCCGCCCCGCGCCAATTGAACGTGGCGAGCCCCCTGAGCACGGGCAGTCTGAGCGGCGTTCTTTCGGGAGGCCCGCTGGCCACGTTGGTGAAGCTGGGGGCGGGTACCCTGGTGGTGAGCAATGCGTCCAACAGCCTGCCCGGGGGAGTGACTCTTGGCGCCGGCGTGCTGTCCATCGGGAACGCGGCTGCCCTCGGGTCGGGCACGCTCCGGTTCAATGGGGGCGCGTTGGATGTCACGGGCGCGACGACCCTGAGCACTGCGAACCCGCAAATTTGGTCGGGCGATTTCGGGTTCATCGGAACCAACACGCTTAACCTCGGGGTCGGCGGAGTATCCCTCACCGGTGGGACGCGTCTGGTGACGGTGCTCGCGAGCGTGCTCACCGCGGGCGGGGTCATCTCCGATGGCGGCGGCAATCTGGGGCTGAGCAAGGCGGGTTGGGGCACCCTGACACTCAACGGCGCCAACACCTACACCGGCACAACCTCGTTGCTCGGCGGCTCGCTGCTTGTCGGCGGTTCGCTGGCCGGCGCGGTGACGCTCTCGGCTGGCTTCCTCCAGTTCAACAGCCTCGCACCGCTCGCCGCCGGGACGCAGCTGCTCCTCGGCGGCGGCACCCTTAGTAGTGGGACCACGGGTCTGGTGCTGAACAACCCACGCCAAACCTGGACGGGCGACTTTACCTTCACAGGTTCCAACGCGCTGAATCTCGGGGCGGGGACCGTCTCGCTTTCGGGCGGCACAAGGGCCGTCACGGTCACCACCTCCACACTCACCGTCGGCGGCAGTTTGGTCGATGGCGGCTCCAGCAGCGGCCTCATCAAGCTGGGTGCCGGTGTGCTGGCCCTCACAGGAACCAACGCCTACAGCGGCGGGACAACGCTTGGCGCCGGAACGCTTAACATCTCCACCTCCGGCGCGCTCGGGACCACGGGAAGCATCGTGTTCCTTGGAGGCACGCTCCAATATGGCAGCGGTATTTCAGCGGACTTCAGCTCGCGCTTTGCGCCAATCGGTGCCGGCACGGTGGCCTTCCTCGACACCGGTTCCAACAACGTGACGCTGGCGGGTGTCTTGGCGGGCTCCGGCGGGTTTGCAAGGTTTGCGTCCTCCGGCTTCCTCACGATTTCGGGGGCCAACACCTTCAGCGGGCCTAGCACAGTGGGCGGCGGCGTGGTCCTCCTGCGAAATGCGCTGGCCCTCGGAGGCACTGC
Organism: Chthoniobacteraceae bacterium; assembly: GCA_947478975.1. Lineage (GTDB taxonomy): Bacteria > Verrucomicrobiota > Verrucomicrobiia > Chthoniobacterales > Chthoniobacteraceae > Chth-196. The sequence continues at coordinate 3,847 of CANJYI010000069.1, read as the reverse complement.
CGCCGCTACCACCATTTCCAGCGGCGCCACGCTCCAGCTTGAGGGCGGCCTCGCCCTCGGAGCAAAGCCCCTTGTTGTGGGCGGAGGCGGGGCCGCCGGCCAGCGTGGGGCGCTCGTGAATCGGTCCGGCACGAATGCTTATGGCGGTCCGGTGACGCTTGCCTCCGCGGCCGTGCTCGCTTCGGATGCGGGGACCCTCGCCCTTACCGGCGGCATCTCCGGAGTGTATGGACTCACCCTCGCCGGAGCGGGGGACGGCAGTGTTTCCGGGAGCGTTGCAAACATCACAACGCTCACAAAGTCAGGTGCCGGTCTTTGGGCGCTCACTCCCACCGCCAGCCTTTCGAGTGGGTCGCTGATTGCGGTGAACGGGGGCACCCTGCTTTTGGATTTCTCAGGACTCGCGGCTCCTGCAGACCTGCTTCTCTCCACAGGTTCCCTCACCCTCGGCGGCGGTGCGCTTGCGCTTACTGGTGCGACACCATGGAGCCAAACGATTTTGGGCTCACTTTTGATCACGGCAGGCCAAAACCAACTGCGGGTGGACAATGGTTCTCTTTTCGCCACTGGAACGACCCCCACACCGGCGGCTGGGAGCGCGCTGCTCGGCACCCTTTTGAACGGGGGACAGTTCACGCTGAATGCCACTGTCACCAACGGCCTCCTGCTCGGCGGGCGGCTGGTTCTCACCGACGGCGCAGGGGCCTTTGACTGGGCGGTCAACTCGGGCTCGAACACCGCGACCGCGGCCTTCTCCACCTACACAGCGATGGTTGGGTCCGCCGGCAATTTGACGATCAACTATCTGCAGACGGGCAGTCTGAACGTCACGAATTCGGAATCCATCAATTCGCTGAAGCTGCTCACCTCGGCTGCGGGCCAGAGCATGACAATCAGTACGAGCCAGGTTCTGACTCTGTCCAGCGGCGGTCTGCTGTTTGCCGGCTCGAACGACTATGCCATCACCGGCGGCACGTTGAAGAGCGGCACGGCAGTCAATTCGGACCTGCTTTTGCACCAGTACGGCAGTGGAAAATTGACTCTTAATTCGGTAATCGCCAACGGCGTGGGGACCTCGACGCTGACCAAGGCCGGGCCCGGGGCGGTGGTGCTCGGAGGTGCGAACACCTACACCGGGATGACTTACCTGAACGCCGGCACCCTTCAGGTGGGGGTTACTGGAAACCTGGGTTCGGGCTCGCTCGGCTTCTATGGCGGCAGTCTCCTGGTCACGGGGGGAACCGCGTTCGCTTCGTCCAGAATTGTCGTATTGGGCGGGGGTGGCGGAACGGTGGACGTGTCCAACACGGCGGGCGTCACCTTCTCGGGCGCGATCACGGGCGGCAGCGGCACCGGAATGCTGACCAAGTCCGGCAGCGGGGCCCTGACGCTTTCGGCGACAAACACGTTTGTCGGTGGGATCGCAATCAACGCCGGGACGCTGCTGGTTGCTTCGGACGCCAACCTTGGCGGCACGGGAAACAACCTCACTCTCAACGGCGGCACGCTGTGGATGTCCTCGGGCTTCAACACGGCGCGTGCGGTTCAATTGAACGGCGCGTCGGTTCTCCACATGAACGCGGGTGCAGGCACCTATTCCGGGTTTATCTCGGGGGCCGGATCCTTGACGCTTTCGGGGTCAGGGACCTGGACCCTGGCCTCTGCAAACAACTTCACCGGGAACACACGCGTCACCGCTGGCAGTCTGGTAATCGCCGAGCCGAATGCACTGGCGCTGAGTGTGCTTGATTTGGGCGGTGCGGGGAGCGTCGCGTTTGGGAACGTTGCCTCCGCCGTCTTAGGCGGACTCGCCGGCGCCACGGGTTCCCTCGCGTTGCAGGCTCCGGGGGGAGCGCCAATCGTGGTGTCCGTGGGCGCGAACAATGCGACTACGAGTGCCGGCGCGGTGCTCACGGGTTCGGGCGGACTGTTCAAGACCGGGACTGGCACGCTTTTGCTCTCCGGCTCAAACTCCTACGCTGGAGCGACCACACTGGGCGGCGGCGTGTTGGCGGTAGCCAATGACCTCGTCCTTGGCAGCGGGGGAACGATCACTTTCGCGGGTGGCGCACTTCGGTATGGCTTTAATCCCTCGGCCGATTGGAGTTCCCGTTTTGCACCGACCGGCCCCGGGGTGACGGCAGTCGTGGACACTGGCACCGCCAACGTACGCTATGGTACCGGCCTCCGGGGGGAAGGGAGTCTGACCGTTCTAGGAGGGGGTGCCTTGACCTTGACCGGTACAAACACATTTACCGGTCCAACATCCATCCTCGGCGGCACGCTCGCCCTCGGCGACGGTACGGCAACGACCGCGTCTCTTTCGGGAAGCGTTCTGAACCACAGCACTTTCCTCGTGGCAGTTCCCGCGGGGACCCAGACTTTTTCCAACACCATTTCGGGCGCCGGCGCTTTCATCAAGGCGGGCGCCGGAGACCTGCTGCTCTCCGGCCCAAATTCCTACGCCGGTCCCACCACCGTCTCGGCCGGGCGCCTGATTTTGGCGGGGAGCTCCGCCGCCGGCGGCATGATCAGCGTGGCAGCGGGTGCGGGCCTGCTGGGTGTTGGCAGCAGCGCGGCGGCTGTAAATCTGCTTTCCGGGGGTTCCTTGGGTGCGGGGACCACAGCCCAGAGCGGCAGCTTTTCGCTAAGCGCGCTGACTCTTTCCGACAACGGCAGCCTGAACTTCCGCATCGCATCTCCCTCATCTTCCGATGCGATCGCCCTGGGCGGGTCTCTGGTATTGGGGGGGACAAACAACGTGGTAAACATCAGCTACTCTGGCACGAGCAAGCCGGTGATCGGGACCTACCGTCTCCTTTCCTACGCCGGACTGTATGGTTCGGGTAGTCTGTCGCTCGCCTCCAGCACGCTGCTGGGGCTCGGGCTGGAGCTCACCCTCAATCCCACAGGCCTCACACTCAGCGTTTCTGCTGATCCGGCCCGCACCAGAGCCTGGAGCGGTTCCGCAGGTAGCCCTGCATTTGGTGCTTTTGGAAACTGGTATACGCAGGGCAGCCCGATTGCCTTTGAGACCGCGGGCGGCGTGGATTCCGCCCTCTTTGGAGACACCTATGTTTCAGGTGGGGCCACGCTACCTGTTCTCAACTCCAACATCCTGCTCGACAGTGATATCACCCCGGTCGCGATCGCGTTTGCCAACTCCGGCGTGGATTACGTTCTCAGCGGGACTTCCAGAATTGTGGGTGCGACTGGGATTTTGAAATCCGGCACCGGGCGGGTGACACTTCTCGCAGGGGGACTGTTTGAGGGGTTGGTCGAGGTGAGCCAGGGGGTTCTGAGTCTGCAGAACAACACGGCGCTGGGAAGCAGCGCCGCAGGCACGACCGTGGCCAATGGCGCCGCACTGGAGATTCAGGGGAACGTGGACATTGCCGCCGAACCGCTGGAGTTGGCGGGTAGCGGACCGTCCGGGGCTGGGGTCCTGCTGAATGTCGCAGGTACCAATCGCTTTGGCGGACCGATCCTCCTGCAAGCCGCTTCGACCTTTGGAGTGGCTGCCGGCGAGCTCTCCTTGGGCGGGGTGATATCGGGCAGTTTCGCGCTTAGCAAGACTGGGCCGGGGCTGCTGGTCCTGGGAGGAAGCAACCTCTACACAGGCTCCACCGCGATTCTCAGTGGGACCCTGAAAGCACTCAATGCCATGGGCTTGGGAGCTGGGTTGGCGGGTGTGACCGTGTCGGCAGGGGCCTCCTTTGAGCTCTCCGGAGGACTTGATTTGGGAGCTAAGCCGCTCGTGCTCGCCGGCTCTGGGACGGCAGCCAGAGGCGCCCTGCGCGCGCTTTCAGGCGCAAACCGCACGGCGGGTGAGGTGACCCTGAACGCG
>CANJYI010000068.1 GCA_947478975.1 Chthoniobacteraceae bacterium | reverse complement strand
TGGGACGGCATGTCGTCGGGCCCCTCGTCCGTGTGGACGAAATAATCGCTCCCCTCCGGCACCAACCGCTCGAAGAACGCGTGCAGATCCACCCGCGCCGAGGGATCCGCATTTTCGTAGATCACGAGGCTCGCGCTGGTGTGCTGCACAAACACCGTGGCTGTCCCCGTGCGCACGCCGCTCTCCCGGACCAAACGCTCCACCGCCTCCGTGATTTCGTAGGTTCCCTTGCCCTGGGTCTGGACGGAAAAGCTGGCGGTGTGTGCGTGCATCCCAGCATCCCAGCCGGCCGCAGGGTCCCTTGGCAAATGCTGTTTACCCCGAATCCGTTCTGTTGCTAGTCTTGGCGCACTTATGGGCCGCCAGTGGTTACTCGCAAAACGTCAGGTCAACGCCAAGAAACGCTCCGCCGCCACCAGCAAGCTGGTGAAGGAAATCGCCGTCGCCGCCAAACTCGGCGGCGCGGACCCGGATGGAAACGCCCGGCTCTTCGCCGCCATCGAAAAGGCCCGGAGGGAGTCCTGCTCCCGGGACGTGATCGAGCGCGCCATCAAAAAGGGCGCGGGTCTGGGTGAGGAAAAAATGCTCATGGAGGAGGTCGCCTTCGAAGGCTACGCCCCGCACAAGGTGCCGGTGATCGTGGAGGTCCTGACCGACAACAACAACCGGACCGCCCCCGAGATCCGCGTCCTTTTCAAAAAGGGCCAGCTCGGCGCGCCCGGTTCCAACAAGTTCCTCTTCGACCACGTCGGCATCGTCGAAGCCCACCACGCCCCCGGCGCAGTGGACCCGGAGGAGGCCGCCATCGAGGCGGGCGCCCAGAATTTTGAACTCCTCTCCACCGAGGAAAACGACGACATCCCGGCAGACCGCTTGGGTGCACGCTTCATCACCGAACGCGTCGACCTGCACTCGGTCTCCAAATGGCTGTCCGGCCACGGCTGGTCCATCGTCACCGCGGAGTTCGGCTACCTGCCCAAAAATTTTGCGGAGCTCACCGACGAACAGGCCGCCGAGGTAGCCGAGTTTCTCCAGACCCTCGACGACCACGATGACGTCCACCGCGTCTGGGCGGCGGTCAAGTAGCGCAGCCGGGGGGTCCCCCGGCAAAACGGGCGTAAAACCGGCTCAAACCGGCGGAAACGCCCCTTAAACACCCCTCAGGCCTTCGCCGAGGGTCATGATAGCGGACACACGGCTCACTTTCCGTGTTTCACCCCCCCCTACGCGTGCCAAGCGGCGCGCGGTTTGTCCAAAAGGAGCGCCAGGTAGGCAATGTCCGCCGGCGTGATCCCGCTGATCCGTCCCGCCTGTCCAAGGGTGGCCGGCCGCACCTTGCCAAACTTCTGCCGGGTCTCGGCTCGAAGCCCGCGCACCTGCTCGTAGTCCAAGTCGGCCGGGATGACTCGCTCCTCCTGGGCCCGCAGCTTTTCTACCGCCGCGTACTGCCGGGTGATGTAGCCCTCGTAGCGCAGGTCGATCTCCACCGTCTCCCACGCAGTCGCCGGATACTCGCGGCGGATCTCCTCGGGCAGCTCCGTCCAGCTGGTTTCCGGCCGGCGCAAAAACTGGGCGACACGCTGTTCGCCCAGGCGGGTCGCCTCGGCGAAGGTGCGCAACCGGGCCAGCTGGGCGCGGCGCTCCTCCGCCCTGGCGGCGCGCTCCGGATCCACGAGGCCGGCGGCAGCCGCAATCGGGGTGAGGCGCAGGTCGGCGTTATCGTGGCGCAGCAGCAACCGGTGTTCGGCGCGGCTGGTGAACATCCGGTAGGGCTCCTCGGTGCCGCGGGTGACCAGGTCGTCAACGAGCACGCCAAGGTAGCCGTCGGCGCGCCCCAGCAAAAGCGGAGGACGTCCCAGCAGCTTGAGGGCCGCGTTGGCTCCGGCCAGGAGGCCCTGCCCGCCTGCCTCCTCGTAGCCGGAGGTGCCGTTGATCTGGCCGGCAAAATAAAGGCCCGGCAGCAGCCTAGTTTCAAAGGTGGGGTGCAACTGCGTCGGGGGGCAGTAGTCGTACTCCACCGCGTAGCCGGGGCGCAGGATGACGGCCTTTTCGAGGCCCGGGATCGTGTGCAGAAAGGCGTACTGGACCTCCAAAGGAAGGGAGGTGGAGACCCCGTTGACGTAGTATTCCTCGGTGTGGCGGCCCTCCGGTTCGAGGTAGAGCTGGTGCCGGTCCTTGTCCTCGAACTTGACCACCTTGTCCTCGATGGAGGGACAGTACCTGGGGCCGACGCCCTCGATGCGGCCGGCGTAGAGGGGGCTTTGGTGGAGGTTTTCGCGGATGATCCGGTGGGTCTCCAGCGTGGTGTAGGTGGACCAGCAGGGCAGTTGTTCCACGTGGAACGCGCCCTCCTCCCATCGGTTGAGCGTGAAGATGTCGTCCCGCCCGCCGGCGATCCGCTCGGGCAGACTGCTGAAGGGCTGCGGCACCGCATCCCCTTCCTGCCTTTCAAATTTGCTGAAATCCAGGCTCCGCCCGTTGAGCCGGCAGGGCGTGCCCGTCTTGAACCGGCCCGTCTCAAACCCCAGTTCCCGCAGGCTGTCGCTCAGCGTGGACACCGAGTCCCCCAGCCGTCCGCCCGCCTGGTTCTGCAGCCCCACGTGCAACAGCCCCCTCATAAAAGTCCCGGTCGTCACCACCACGGACCGCGCCAGAATCCGCAGCCCGAGGCTGGTCTCCACCCCGCTCACCCCGTTGCCGTCCCTCAAAATCCGCACAGCATTTCCCTGGCAAAGCGTCAGGTTCGGCGTCCGCTCCAGCTCCGCCTTCGCCCGGAACTGGTAGGCCTTCTTGTCGCACTGCGCCCGGGGGGAACGCACGCTCGGACCCTTCTTCGCATTCAGCATCCGGAACTGGATCCCGGTCGCGTCCGTGTTCAACCCCATCAGCCCGCCCAGCGCGTCGATCTCGCGGACGATCTGCCCCTTGGCCTGTCCGCCGATCGCCGGATTGCAGGACATCTGTCCCACCGAATCCAGATTCTGGGTCAGCAGCAACGCCGAGCAACCCAGCCGCGCCGCGGCGAGTCCGGCTTCCATCCCGGCGTGGCCGGCTCCGAGGACAACGACATCATAAACGGTGGGCAGGGTGAACATCTGGCCGCCACCCTACCACGGCCGTGTTCCACGTGGAACGCCCAAACCGCTCCGGCCGCTCCGGCGAAGCAACACCCGCCCGCCTTTTGGGGCCCTCCACCGCCAAAAAGCGCCTCCCCTCCGCTATCGTGACCATCGCCACCAGGGACAGGGCCCTTTAAGGGGCCTTTTTGTGCGTTTAAGCCTGTTTTAAGGCCTCTAACCCACCCAGCCGCGCGTAAACCCCTCCAATCCGCCGCCCCACCTCCTCCCACTCCGTCCAACCCGTCTCCCAACCCCCGCTCAACCGGAGCACCCGGTCCGCGTCGCCCGCCGGCACCCCCATCGCCTCCAACACATGGGACGGTTGCTCCTTTCCGCTCGCACACGCCGACCCACTCGACGCCGCCACCCCCGCGGCATCCAACCGCACCACCCACCGCTGCCGGCAATCCGCCAATGCAGGCGGAAGGAACGCCACCGTGTTCCAAAGCCTCTCCTCCCCGGAACCAAGAATCCGCGCCCCGGGCAGCACCCGGCAAAGCCCCTCCTCGAAACGGCCCCGCCACTCCAGCCGCTCCGGAATGCCAGCAAACCTCCCGGCACAGTCCGCGAGCGCCGCGGCGAACGCCACCGCCCCCGCTACGTTCTGGGTCCCCGCCCGCCGCCCGTCCTCCTGAGGTCCGCCGCAGAGCAGGGGACGCAACCGAAACGGACTCGCGCCCACGCTCAAAAAACCCGTTCCCACCGGTGCGCCGCACTTGTGGCCGCTACCGAACACAAAGTCACACCCCCCCATACCACCGGCAGGAAGCCGGCCAATCCACTGGGTCGCATCGCACACAAAGGGCACCCCCGCCCTGCGGCAAAGCGCCTGCACCGCCTCCCAGGGTTGAAGCACCCCGGTCTCGTTGCTGGCAGCCATCACCGCCACCGCCGCAGGGCGCTCCGCAGCCAGGGCAACTTCCAGCACACCCAGATCCAGCACACCGCCCACGGACACGGGCAGCCTGCGCACCCGCCCCCCGAAGGCCCGCTCCGCCGACTCCAGCACACACGGATGCTCCACCGCGGAAAGCCACACCCCGGCGCCAGGCTCCGCCTGTTGCGCCAGGTGGCCAAACACCGCGCCGGCCGCCTCCGTCGCTCCGCTGGTCCAGACAAGGCCGGCCTCCCTGCAGCCCAGGTGCGAGGCGACGCTGGCGCGAGCCGCGTCCAGGGCGGCCTCCGCACGCTGGCCGGGACGGTGCAGACTGGAGGGGTTGGCGGGAAACCGCTCCTGCGCGTCCAGCCAGGCCTCCCGCGCTGCCGGGGAAAGGGGGCCGGAGGCGTTGTGATCGAAGTAAAGCATGGCGCGTAAAGGGAGGGTGTTCCACGTGGAACAGGGGGGCTTAGGGCAAGGCGACCCCCGGGGGACGCGTCCGCCACCACACGGCGCAGCCTCCCAAAAGCAGGGCGCAAACCGGGGCCAGCCCTATCTGCAATTCAGGCCCCGCCCAGGGTTGGAATTCGGAAACCAGCCCGAAGGACTTTAGGAAAACCCCCTTCGCCAGCACCAGGCCCGCGTGAAACCCAATGCTCATCCAAAGCGAGCCGGTCCGGTGCGCCGCCATCCCCAGTACCAATCCAAGCGTCAGCAAGGTGCCGAACCCCCCTAGGAACAACAGCGGCTGGGCAAACTGGTGGAAGGAATGCGGCACCAGTTCAAAACCCGAAAACCAACCCACCTCTGGCACCTTCACAGACGGATCCGGCTTGAGAAAATGCACCAGGGCAAACAAGCCGCTCGTCCACCACAACGACCCCGCCGCACCCATCCCGCGCAAAAGCAGCCCCGCAAGCGCCCCCCGAAACAGCGCCTCCTCCAGCAGACTCACGGCCACCGCCGAACCCGTCACCGACAAAACCGCCGCCGCATCCGGTACGCCCCTGAACCGGTACACACCCAGCCCCCAGAGGGCCGCACCCAGCAGCACCATCGCGCCGGCGCCGGCGCAAAAACCCGCCCACAGCCGCCCCTTCCACAACGCATCGCTCCGAAAGGCCGGAGGCCGCCAGTTGCGAATCCCCAGCCAACGCACCAAGGGCCAGAGCAGCGCCACGGCCGCAATGAGCACGCCCCGGTTAAAGTACTTCTGGAACGCAAACTTCCGGAGCACCACCAGCACCCCCGCATCCGCCAGGGCCTGCGCGCCCCAATACAGGAGGGGCGCAAGCAGCCCGCCCAAAAACAGCACCCCGCACAGGTACGCAAAAATTTTTCCCGCTTCCTTCACGATTGGTCTATTCTGAAGGAAGGCACCCGCCGCTCCACCCTAAAAACCGATCTGCATGCGAAACGTCCACGTCTGGAAAACCACCACCCCAGAGGGTGAAAAACGCGAGGTGCGAGCCGAACGGTTCGGCGGCCGCTGGAAGTTCCAATCCAAGGTGCCCTCCGAAGCCCAGTGGTCCTACTACGAGGTGCCGCCCATCGACGAACTGGAAATCCTGCGCGATATCATCTGGCGCAAATACCAGCGCAAACGCCTGCCCTGGGACGACGTCGCCTCCCTCGACCGCATGCTCGAGGAGCGCCGCCCCGCCGAAGTCCCGTCCCCAGACGCCGAGCCTACCGCAGGAGAGGGGACCGAAGAGTCCGCCTAGCCCTACTTGACCGGCGCCTCGTATCCGGGCGCCGGCTTGCCCGTCGCGTCCAGCTTTCCGCAGGCCCACAAAAGCCCGCGCGCCACGAGGTCGAGATACTCGGGCCTTTCCATCGTTGAATTCAAATGGCCCAGCGAGGTTGAGAAGGACCGCAGCAACCCCGTCTGGTTCACCCAAACCACCGGATTCTCCACCTGCCGCTTCTCGCTGAACACGGTGGCCAGAGCCGTGGCCGTGTCATAAAACTTCTCAGCCACGTACAGCTCGTCCTTCTCCGGCGTCACAAACACCGCCGGAAAACCCGCCATCACCGGATGGCCCGCTGCGGACGCCTTCACAGTCAGGACTGCTCCGGGCTCGTGAAAGGTGCTCTTCACCCCGATGATCTCGCGCCAGAGATCCGCGTTCCCGGCAGCCCGATAGCTATGCATCGAGCAGTGCAGAAACACCGCCGGCAGCCCGGCCTTGTGCGGCTTGGTGATTCTTTCGATGAAGGCCTCGTCCTTGATCGCGCCAAAGCACTCGTTGTGCAGCACCACGTCGTACCCCTCCGCCCAGTTCTCTTTCGCATAGGCGGAAGTCACATGCTCGCGCGTCGCGGCGGTGTCCTTGCCGTCCACCAACACCACATCGTGCACCACGGTCCACTGCACCGGCAGACGCGCGGAAAGACCCTCGGCCAGAATCCTTTTTTGATTTGTGTAATCATGGCAGCAGCCCCCCGTCACCATCAACCCCCGCAGGGGCTTCACGGGTTCCGCTGAAGCGATCGACACGGTTGCCCAAAGGAGGGAAAGGAACAGGAGGGTAGGACGCATGGCTTGTTATAACGAAAGGGTTTCCGATTAGTAAACCCCACTCAGCCTGACCCCCTAGGGGCCGCGTCGCGCAATCACAGCTCCAAGACCGCCCCAACCGTCCGCACCGCCGCCACCGCCGCCCGCACATTGTGGACGCGAAACACCTGCGCGCCGCGGAGCATCCCCTGCACGATACAGGCCACCGTCCCCGCATCCCGTTCGGCAGCGTTTGCCAGGCCCAGCACCTCCCCGATCACCGTCTTCCTCGAAACCGGCAGGAGCAGGGGGCGTCCGAAGCTGTGCAACCGTTCCAGGTTCGCGTAAATTCGCAGGTTGTCGTCCCGCTGCTTCGCAAAATCAATGCCGGGATCCAGCAGGATGGATTCGCGCTCCAACCCAGCCCTTTCGCAAAGGGAGAGCTTCTCCTCGAAAAACGCCTCGAGCGTGCCCATCACATCCCCGTAGCCCACGTGCGTGTGGGGCACCTTCGGCACGCCGACGCTGTGCATGACCAGCAGCGCCGCCCCGTGCCGTGCGCAGGCCTGTGCGTTCCGGTCATCCGGCAGGCCCCCGATGTCGTTGAGCAGATCGCCTCCCTCCACCAGCACCCATTCCGCAACCTCTGGGCGCCATGTATTTAGCGAAAGCAACGCCGTGTGGCCGGCACCCTTCCACAGCCCGATAAATTCGCACAACCGATCCGCTTCTTCGCCAGCGGAAATCGGTCCGCGGTTTGTCCGCGCGCTCTCCGCGCCCACATCAATAATGTCCGCGCCGTCGGCCAACAACCGCTCGGCATGAACCAGCGCGGCGCTGCAATCCGAAACACCGTCGCCGGAAAAAGAGTCCACGGAGAGGTTCACAATCCCCATCACCAGCGGCGGCCTGGGGAAGGAAAGCACATGGCTGCGGGCGCGTAAAATCACCGTTCACCCCCCGCAGAAACCCCGCCGGGCAATGGGACCGAAACCCTCCTGCGCCCCTCGTACCGCACCACCTCCGTGTAGCCCACCTCGCGCAACAGGGCCACCGCCTCCGCGTAGCCCGCCCCCAACTCACCCACAGCGTGAGCGTCGGAATTGATCAGAACCGGAACCCCAGCCTCGCGGGCGAGTGCCGCAAACTGGCGCGACGGATACAACTCGCGGCAGTCCTTGCGCAGCCCGGCAGTGTTGATTTCGTAGGCGAGTCCGGTATCCACAAGCGCCTGAATACTAGGCTCGTAAAACCGCCTCAAATCACCCTCCGGCAGGAAGCCAAATTTCTTGGGCAGATCCGGGTGCGCCACAAAGTCAAACCAGCCCGAGCGGATGCACTCCTCGTAGCGCTCCCAATAGGCCGCCCACATGTCGCCCGGATCCGACTCCTTGTAGCGACTCAGATACTTCGGATTGTCCACCTCCATCCCGTCCGCGAGGTAGTGGACACTTCCAATCCAAAAGTCCCACGGGGCCGCGCCGCGCAGCTCCTCCCACCACGCCTCGCACCCCTCCAAAAAATCCATCTCCATACCGAGCCTGATCGGCAAAAGGGGGAACTGCCGGCGCGCCCAATCCACCTGCTCGAGGTACTGGGGCAGCTCCTCCCGGAGCATCCGCCAGTCGTCGAAAAGCACCGGCATCGGATTGTGGTCCGCGAACCCGAGCTCCGCCAACCCAAGCTCCACGGCACGGGCCGCCATCTCCAAGGGCCAGCCCTCCGCATGCCGGCAGAGCGGCGTGTGCACGTGGTAGTCGGTAAGTCCGGAGCAGGGCATCCTCGTAACCTCACACGAAGCCGCAAAACTCACGAAGACAATTCTCCACCCCCGGCACTCGCACACGCGCACGCAGCCGCAGTCCGCCCGAATTCCTTGTGCAGCACCCCTGTTTGCGCGGATGATCCGCCCCCTATGGCAGCGCCCCGCATCCTCTCAGGCATCAAGCCCACCGGCCGTCCACATCTCGGCAACTATTTCGGCATGATGAAGCCGGGCATCGAGTGGCAGGAAAAGGGCGAGGCCTTTTATTTCATCGCGGACTACCACGCCTTCACCACGGTCCACAATCCGGCGGACCTGCGTGACCATTCGCGCTCGGTTGCCCTCGACTTTCTTGCGTGCGGGCTCGACCCGCAAAAGGCCGTCCTCTTCCGGCAGAGCGACGTCCCCGAGGTCACAGAACTGGCCTGGCTCCTCACCTGCCTCACGCCCATGCCGATGCTCGAGAACTGCCACGCCTACAAGGACCAGGTGGCCAAGGGCATTGTGCCGTCGCACGGCCTCTTTGCATACCCCGTCCTCATGGCCGCCGACATCCTTCTCTACAACAGCAACATCGTGCCCGTAGGCAAGGACCAGAAACAGCACGTCGAGGTCACCCGGGATCTCGCAGAAAAGGCCAACCGCCTCTTCGGCGCAGTCTTCACCGTGCCCCAGCCCAGCATCGTGCCCGAGATGGCGACCGTCATCGGCCTCGACGGTCAAAAGATGAGCAAGAGCTACAACAACACCATCGGCCTTTTTGAAGAGGAGAAGGTGCTCCGCAAAAAAGTCATGAGCATCGTCACCGACTCCCAGCCGGTTGAGGCGCCCAAGGACCCTACGGCCTCGTCCATCGTGGCCCTCTACAGACTCGTCGCCTCAACGGAACAGGTGGCGCAGATGGAGTCCGATTTCCGCGCCGGCGGAACCGGTTACGGCGACTTCAAAAAGCGGCTGTTTGAAGCCATCTGGGAACACTTTGCACCGTTCCGCGCCCGCCGTACCGAACTGGCCGCCGACCCCGCAATTCTGGACGCCATCCTTGCCGACGGCGCCGCCCGCGCCCGCGCCGTCGCCCTGCCCACAATGCAACGCGTCCGCAAAGCCATGGGCTTCAGCCGATAGATCACGCTTCCGGAAGCAAAACCGAAATCCGTGCCCGCCCCGGGCTGTCTCACGCTGATCTCCATTCTTGGAACAGCCCCCGAGGTTTCGGATTCCCGTCCGCTTGTGAGGAGCGCCCTTCAAGACTAGTCTGCGGTATGGGTTCGTCTCTTTCTCCCGAGTATCTGGCCGCTCTGCGCCAAATGAGCGGCGCCCAAAAGCTGCGCACGGCCTTTGGCCTGTACTGGTCCGCGCGAAAGCTTAAAGCCGCGCGCCTCCGCCAATTACATCCGGACTGGAGCGACCACGAGATACAGCAACGCGTCAAAGAAATCTTCCTGCATGCCTCCTTTTGAGCCTTTTTTGATTTTCACCCGGAAGTTCAATGAACTGGGTCTCCGGTACATGGTCACAGGCAGTGTCGCGGCCATCTATTACGGCGAGCCCCGCATGACGAACGACATAGATGTTGTCGTTTCCCTCCGCCCGGAGGATGTCCTCCGCCTCGAGAGATTCTCCAAATTGAACAGGCCCGGGGACAAAGGGGTCACTTCAACCTCATTCACCACGAGTCCGGCTTCAAGGCAGACATCTATCTGGCCGGCATCGACTCCCTTCACGCTTGGGCACTTGCCCGCAGGAACCTCGCTGAACTCGAAGGCGACCCAATCTACTTCGCTCCTCCTGAATACGTAATT
>CANJYI010000067.1 GCA_947478975.1 Chthoniobacteraceae bacterium | reverse complement strand
AGACGCCAATGTCCGATCCGGGTTGGATTCCAAGTGCCCCAGCGCCAGAGCTCCGCGCCCGTGGCCGGATCGTGTGCGGAGAGCATGTCGCCCCCGGCGATAAGGAGCTGCCATTTCCCGTCCACCTGATGCGGCACGGGCGTGCTGAATGCCTCCCGCGACTCGGCTTGGGCCTCCGTTGGCCGAACGTGGCGCCAAAGCGTTTTACCGGCCAGATCCAGACACAACAGATAGGACTCTCCACCCACCTTGCCCTTGTCGTGTACGGGTTGATCGCGTTGGAGCACCTGTAGGTAAAGCCGCCCCTCCAACAGCAGCGGGCTTGCAGAAAACGTCCACTGAAAAGCAAAGTCCCCGTACTCCTGCTGTATGTTTCTACTCCACAACTGTTTGCCTTCTACATCAAAGGCAAGCAGGTCGCCGTTTCCAAAAAAGAAGACCACCATCTTTCCATCCGTCACTGGCGACGGGGAAGAGTAGTTGCTCCGGTCGTCGCGCTTACTGCCGTCGGCCACCTTATGCTGCCAGAGAGTCTTACCCGTCAGCCTGTCCAGACAGACTGCGTGGAGGGACTGGGCATCGGTGTCTGCCGCGGAGAGGAAGATGCGGTTCCCGGCCACGATTGGGGTGGATGCGCTTGCACCAGCCATCGGAACGGACCAGGCCACCCCGTCTTCTGGGCCAAATTTTACCGGCAACCCCTTTTCGCTGCTGGAGCCGTTAAAGCTGGGGCCGCGCCACTGCATCCAGTCCTCAGCTTGAAGAAGGGATGGAAACAAGGCGAAGGAGGCCGCGCTGACTGCGAGGGGAAGGATTTTCATAGGGAGAAGAGGAGATGCTGATTAGGAAATTCAAATCTGCCGCTGCTTGCCCTCGATACAACGCCAAAAGTTGTTTCGCCCGGTGTAGTGAGCCGCAATCTGCGCGACATAGTTCCGGCGCTACGTTCCGCAAAGACGGGCGTGGGGCGCGTGCGAAACATTGAAGACACCGCTAAAACTCTCCGGGCGGGATGTAGTCATTTCCCCTTGGTGGGCAATGGGCGCAGCGGTTCATGTGCAAATCGTTGCCACTCAGATTCCAGCACTGGCGCTTCGGTGCGCTGAGAGTGCACGAGAAGTCCGTACTTCAGGTGCAGAGGGCTGTTCGATTCCAACGTGATGGGCGCTCGGAAGGTCGTTGCAGCGCCCATCCAGCCGTCGTTTCGAACGTGAAATTCCACCGGATGGTGCAGGTTCTGCGGATGGTCCAACAGCGCAATTCCTTCATCCAAGTCCGCGGTGACAGGGCCGGAATAGTCTACCCAGCGGGCAGGCTTCCGGAAGCATCCCGACTCGTTCACTCCGCCTTCGGAGTTGAGAATCCGCCCACCCCCATCCGTGACCCCGATGCTTTTGGCCATCCTCACTCCCAGCAAGCCAAAGGGGGTTTGTCCCAGAGTCACCGCCCCCGCCGCGGCTGAAAGCTCTGTCTCGACATCCACCCGCCAGAGCTCAGTTCCCAGCACTACCAATTCAATCCGACGCCATTCATTGAGGAGCACGGTCCCCGCCTTGTCCTTCCATACGGCCTTTACTTCCAGCGCACCCCGATCCGCCCCGTCCTCCAGTCGGGCGATGTGGACCACTTCGACAATGCCCCCGTTGTCCGCCCAAAAGTCTGTGCCGCCCACGTCGTGGTGGGAAAGCCAGACGGAGTTGTGGTGCGAGTGGGACACTGGATCGTGGGGATGCCCCATGCGGGTCAATTGCCTGCCGGACGGGCCAAGCAGCGGATAAAGAAAGGGCCGCCGCATGCCGCCTCCGGCATCAAACCCGAGCACCTGGGTGCTTCCTATCCAAAACGAGGCACCCCCACGGGGCTCCGGCCGGACTTGCACAAGCGGCGGAGCTTTTCGTTCGCTACCGGGTGGCGGTTGCGGAGTCTGGGCGGGTATCGCGTGGGAGAAAAGGGCTAGGGCCGTCGCCACAATAAGGGGGAGGCAGAAACGCATCACAGGATGACGCGGCATGGCGCCCAAGCTGTCAAGGGACACCGCTATGTCCAGTCGCCTATCGCTCGCCCCGCTCAGACCATCCAGACGCCATCCCTTTCAGGATGCGCCTTGTTCCCGCCGAGCGGGTGAAAGCGACTCGTTCGGTGGCTCCGGCACCTTGGGCCACATCCTGAAGGGCAGCTTTTGCCTCGAATCTCCGAGTGGGCGCGGAGTCACTTTCCTTGGCCCTGTAAAATTGCGAGCACCTGAGGGATGATTTGCGCTGCAAAATTGGCATGCCCTCGGTCATTGGGATGCAGGCCGCCAAAGACTGCTTTGGCGTCGAGAGCCCGTTTCACATCCTGCCCCAAGTCAATGAGCGCTACCTTGTCATCCGCCGGGTGATTTTTTTTGTGTGTTGCGATGCCAACTTTCAGCTCCCTGCCGTAAGCCTGGTTGAACGGAACAAGAAGGATGATCTGGGCGTCGGGAGCGCTCCGCCTGAGCGCCGCCAGTGCCTGGGTAATACTCGCCTGCGTGTCGCTGGCGTTCGATCCGTGGAGTCCGTCGTTGGTGCCGTAGTTGATCAAGATCAGCGCGGGTTCCCCTCCGGTTTGGCCGTAGGCACTCAGGCGGCCCTGGGCGTCGAGCAGGGAGTGTCCGTTGCCGTCGATTTTGTTCCAGCGACTCAGCGGATCCTGGTACTCGCCACCCTCACCCTTGACCGAGTTGGTGATCACAAAATAGCCCGGGACGTCGCCGGGCGGATTATCCCCTTTGTTGATCCAGCCGCTCCAACCGCAGGCGCTCACCGCATACTCGTGCCCTTGGGAACGCAGCGCCTGGCCGAGCAGGTGCGAATAGGACGCCAGCGCGCTCGCACCGATGCCCTCGGTGATGCTGTCGCCCACAATGAGCGCCCACTTGGCAGCGGGGGCGGCTGGGACAGGCTGGCTGCCTTCGTCCACCAGAACGCCTGTGACCCGAAGAACGTTGACGGGGCTGACTCCCGCGCTTCCCCAGCGCTCCTTCTGCGGCGAATCTTGCAAAAGTACGGTGAGGTCGTGCCTAGAACGCTCCGAAATGCCTTCGATCGTGATCTCGTTTGTGCAGGCCACATCGATTTTCCAAATACCATCGATGTTGTAGGCGATGCGCTGAGGCTTGTTTGCCGGGTTAGGTGACCCGGTAGCAATGGTAATTTTGGCGGCGGGCTGCCCGCTCGGGGAGGTCCAGGAAACACGAAAGTAGGCGCCGGCATTCCATGTTTGACGGAAGGCTTTTCCGCCCCGTCCCACATCGCCCGTCCAATTGCCCGGGGAGAAGACCATCGCAGGGGAGTCCACCGGTATATTAAGGGCTGGGGCGGCTGGAACCGGAGCAATTGAAGCCGCGACCTGCAGCTGCGGCTGAGCCTTTCTGTCCTCAACAGTGGGCGCAGCTGGGGTCTGGGCGAATGTCCCTGAAGAGAGTAGCAAAAGGAACAGTGCCGCGTAGAGGGGAGGGAAAACACTCATTCAGAGATGACGCTGCAAGGAGCTCCGGCTGTCAAGAATCCCACGCCTCTCTGCTTATGGTGTTCGCCAGCAGATGCCTGGCTGAAATTCACCCTGAGTAACTTTTCACTGCCTCCCTCAGGAACCTAGTAGCGATCCGCTGATGATGCAGAGTTTCACAGATGCTCCCCGCGGTTTTCTTCTATCGGTGAAATCTGAGTCATCTGCGGATGCTCTTCTGAACTTCAGGCATCTGGGGTTTGTTTTGAAGAATCTGCGAGTTTCCGTTCGCAACCACGTCTGGCCTTTAAGCGGGAGCGCCGGAAAGCCCCGGAGGCAGGTCGGTGACGGGCTGTTCGGTGTCCTCAACCTTGCGAAGCGGCGGTGGCTGGGAAGGGGGCCTGGGAGGCGGGGCTGGCGGGTTTTGAATGCTGCCCGTGCTCATGATTTCACGGATGTGCGAAGCATCCAGCGTCTCGTATTCCAATAGCGCCTTTGCGATCACCTCCAGAGTCGTCCGGTTCTTGATGAGCAGTTCCTTCGCCTGTTTGTAGGCGTTGTCACAGAGGGCGTGGACTTCGTGGTCGATCTCCTGGGCCGTGGCCTCGGAGTAGTTCCGGTTGCGGGAGATGTCCCGCCCCAGGAACACGTGCTCCTGGTGTTCGCCATACTCGACCATGCCCATCTTGTCGCTCATCCCCCACTCGCACACCATGCGGCGGGCGATGTCGGTGGCCTGATTGATGTCGCCGCGAGCGCCGTTGGTGACGTCCCCGAAGATGATTTCCTCGGCGACGCGTCCGCCCATGATCATGACGAGCCGATCCAGCAGCTCGTTTTTGCGCTGGGTGTACTTGTCTTCGGTGGGCAGGTACATCGTGCTTCCCAGAGAAGGCCCGCGGGGGATGATGGTCACCTTGTGCAAGGGGTCGGTGTGCTTGAGGAGGAGTCCGAGCAGGGCGTGGCCCGCTTCATGGTAGGCGGTGTTCTCCTTCTCCTTGTCGCTCATCGCGAGCGAACGCCGCTCCTTGCCCCAGCGCACCTTGTCGCGCGCTTCCTCGAGTTCCTGGCGGGTGATTGCCTTCAGCCCGCGCCGTGCGGCCAAAAGGGCGGCCTCGTTCACCACGTTGGCCAGTTCGGCGCCGGAGTAGCCGGGCGTGCCTCTGGCGATCAGCGCGAGTTCGACACCTTCGGCAAGCTTCACCTTTTTGACGTGCACCCGCAGAATCTCCTCGCGGCCTTTTACGTCAGGAAGGGAGACAGTGATCTGGCGGTCGAAGCGACCGGGCCGCAACAGGGCGGGATCCAGCACATCCGGCCGGTTGGTGGCGGCGATGATGATGACGCCTTCCTGGGTGTCGAAGCCGTCCATCTCTACAAGCAGCGCGTTGAGGGTCTGCTCGCGTTCGTCGTGGCCTCCGCCCACCCCATGGCCGCGGTGACGGCCAACAGCGTCGATTTCATCAATGAAAATCAGGCAGGGGGCGCTTTTCTTGCCCTGTTCAAACATGTCGCGGACGCGGCTGGCGCCGACCCCGACAAACATCTCCACGAAATCGGAGCCGGAAATGGAGAAGAAAGGCACGTCGGCCTCTCCTGCGATGGCCCGGGCCAGCAGCGTCTTGCCGGTTCCGGGGGAGCCGACCATCAAGACCCCCTTGGGAATGCGGCCGCCCAGCTTCTGGAAGCGCTTGGGATCCCTGAGAAACTCGACGATTTCCTGCACCTCCTCCTTGGCCTCCTCGACGCCGGCGACGTCCTTGAAGGTGACCTTGTTTTTCTCGCGGCTCATCATTCGGGCCTTCGACTTGCCGAAGGTGAGGGCGCCGCGGCCCGCACTGCGGATCTGTTGGCGGAAAAGGAAGTAGAGGACCAACAGGAACATGGCCACCGGCAGGAAGCCAACCAAGGTGGAGGCCATGACGTTGGCATCCGAGCGGGGGTTGGCTTCAAGGCCATGTTCCCGGAGGAACTCGCGCAGGTCCGTGTTGTAGCTGAGGTTCACCTGGGAGCGGAACCGCTCCGAGGGCCCGGTCTCAGAGAACTTGGCCCAGCCCTGGAGGTGGTCGTTCATTCCGCCCACTTCGGAAACGAGGTCCAGAGGTTTGGAAGTGTCCACCCATTTGTTCAAAACCGCGGAATGAAACGCGGAATAGGGCACCTCGCGGATGGGGCCGGCCGGATTGCGGTACAGGAAGGCTCCGCCAATCAAAGCGGCCGCCATGGCAAGCAGCAGCAAGGCTTTCCAATTGAACGAGGGCTCCCCCCCGTTGCCTCCGTTGTTGCTAGGGCGCTGCCGCTGGGGACCGTTGCGGGGTTCTGGATCAGACATAGACTTTCTTTTGTGAACTAAACGAGAAAACAGAGGGTGAGCAGAAGGTAATCAGAAGGTAAACAGAAGAGGCAGGCACAGATCGCAAACAAAAGCTGAGCAAAACCGGCCACGAGAGCGATTCCGTCACCTCAATGTAGCACTTTTCATCAACACGGCAACTGCGGGCGCAGACACTTGAAATCTAGCAGAGCGTTATTCGACACAGAGCCGGCCGCGCGTTAGCTTGATTAAACCCATGTCGCCCGTTCTCGAGAGCCTCCTCAATGAAGCCCGCCTGCGGGTGCGCGACTTTTGGAGGCGCCTGCCCCTGGTCCACCGCCTCTGGCACACCGCCCAGTTTGTGGGCCGCCGGTTGGCCCGACGCCCCCGGACCGTTACCGAGAGCCCGAATCTGCTCCCCCTCCTGATCCAGGTGCTCGCCGCCTTCTCCAAGGCGGGAGCAAACGTGCTGGAAGAGGAAATCGACTCCTCCCTGGGCTTCCTGAGGCACGACTTTCCCGAAGCCGTCTATTCGGAGCTGCGGAGGCTCTTCAAACACGCGCTTCAGGAGCAACATGATCTGGGTGCCATGGCCCAGAAGCTGGCCGGGCAGCTGAGCACGGACCAGAAGATCATGTTGGGCGTGCAACTCTACGACCTTATCGCCCGGGCCGGGATGGATCGCCGCCAGTTGGTGGAGTTTTACTCCTTCATGACCCAGCTGGGAATGGCGGCGCAGGCCATCGACATCGTCTACCAGCTCAGCTCCGGCGACACGCCGGACCCCTCGGTCTACCAGACGGGTAATTCTCCCCTTGAATCGGTGAGTTTTGGAGCCAGCGGCTCAACGGAGGACGTCGGCCTCAAAAGTCTGCATGAAAAGGAGCGCATGCTGGCGTTCCGCTACCACGAGCTGTTGCTGCTCAAAAACCTCTCCTCTCCGAACGTGGCGGTGCGTGGGCGGCCCCTTAAGCCCGGGGATTTTTGCCGGATTTACCCCGGGCAACGGGTGCTTCTGGGCGAGGAAGTCCTGAGCCATCAGGAACTGGCCTACTATTTCAATGCGAAGAAGAACGTCTCCCTCACCCAGATCTACCTGACTCTGGACGCGGGCGGGGAGCTGGAGTTGCAGCGCGAACGGGCCCGCGACAGCGCGCTGGAGGTGCGTTTCGGGCTGAAAGTCCAGGTCAAGGCGCTGCGTTCGACTCCGGCCAAGCTCAACGGGACCCGTCTGGTGGCGGGAACGCTGGTGGAGGCGGCGCTCGACGATCAACTGGTCTTTGAGAACGGCTCGGAGCTGCCACTGAGCGATCTGCGCAGAAGGGCGCGCGCCCTCGGGGGGCGCTTTCAGCTCAAGGCCTACAAGACGAGCTACCTGGTCTCCAACAACCCGAGTCTTCTGGATGTGGACGATATTCTGCTTTCGCCCGGGACGGCGGGCGAGGTGTTGCTCAGGATTTTGTGCGACTACGAGCACCGGGTGGGCACGCTGGAGGTGCTGCATTCGGACCGACCGCTGCAGGTCGGAGGACAGGCGCTCCCGGTGGGAAGCCGGTGCGCCTTGGAAGACGGGGCCACCATCCGACTGGACGCGGGGCAGGTGCTACGGTGCGACTTTGCCGAACGCATCATCGAGGAGGAGCGCAACGTCATCTCCACGCTGGAGCTGCGGGATCTGACGTGCCGCTTCCGGAAGGGGCTCACGGCCCTGGACTCCATCTCCTTCAGCGTGAGCCGCGGCGAGATGGTCTGCGTGATGGGGGCGAGCGGCTCCGGGAAATCCACCCTGCTGCGCGCCATCGCCGGGCAACTGCACGCGACCGAGGGCCGGGTGCTGCTCAACGGCCAGTCGCTTTACGGGGATCTGGACGCGCTCAAACACTTTGTCACCTACATCCCCCAGGACGACGCCTTTGACGACTACCTGACCATTGAGGAGAACATGGACTTTGCGGCGGCCATCCGTTCTCCGCATTTGTCCAAGCGGGACCGCGCGCGGCGGGTAGAAAGCAAGCTCATCGAACTGGGCTTGGCTGAGCGGAGGGATTCGCTGGTGGGAAGCGCCGTGAAGAAGCTGCTTTCCGGCGGGGAACGCAAGCGGCTCAACATCGGTCTGGACATGCTTTCCTCGGCCGACGTCTTCCTGTTTGACGAGCCGACAAGCGGCCTTTCGTCGAAGGACTCCGAGCACGTGCTGGAGATCATCCGGGGGATGACCCACAACAAGATCATCTTGGTGACACTGCACCAGCCGACCTCGAAGCTCTTCCAGATGTTCACCAAGGCGCTGCTTCTGGACAAGGGCGGGCGGTTGGCCTTTTTCGGGACGCCCCAGGAGATGCTGGCTTACTTTGCCGAAGCCGAGCACGAGCAGCAGTTTGGCACCGAACTGGGCGGCTGCCCCGCCTGCGGCACCACCCGGCCTGAATTCATCTTCGACGTGCTCGAAACCCCGCTGCGCGACCTGAGCGGCGACGTGATTTACGAGGAAAACAACCGGGGCCAGCTGGTTCCCGCGCGCCGTTTTTCGCCCGATTACTGGAAGGAAAAATACGACCTGTTCCGGCTGCTCCAGGACATGAAGCAGGTCAACGTGCGCGAAAGCCCCGTGCCGACTCCCGCCGTCACGCCGCCCCTGCCCGTCGGCCAGCAGCGCCGACTAAAACTTGGCGAGGAGTGGACGCAGTTCAGCACCTTCTGGAAGCGGGCCTTCAACTCAAAGCTGCGCAACCGGGGCAACCTGGTGCTCACGCTCCTCGTGCCTCCCGCGCTGGCGGCCATCATCGCCTGGGCGCTGTATTTCACCAAGGACGAGTCCGGCTCCTACGACTTCTCCAGTGCCTTCCACATTCCAACCTACATCTTCATCTCGCTGCTTGTGGCGATGTTCCTCGCGCTGATGAACAGCGTGGACGATGTGATCCGGGACCGGAGCCTGCTCAACCGGGAGCGGAATCTGGCAACCCGCCTGCCCTACTACATTCTGACCAAGATTGGGACGCTGACCCTTTTCAGCGCGGTGCAGTGCGCGCTGTTTGTGGCGGTGGGAAACTGGATCCTAGAGGTCAAGGGCATGTTCCTGCCCTACTGGTACTTCATGCTGATCACCGCCTTCAGTGGGGTCGCGCTTGGACTGGTGGTTTCCTCGCTCGCAACCTCGAGCAAGATGGCCGCCAACTTCGTCCCCCTCGTACTCATCCCGCAGCTCATCTTCAGCGGAGCCTTGGTGAAGTACGAGGAAATGAACCGGGACCCGGACCTGCTCTACACGCTGCAACGCTGGCTCATTGCCAATCCAGACCCAAAGAATCCGGACGCGGAGGCGCGCGAGGCGTCGGACAAGACGCTCCGGATTCCCGCGATTTCGCGGCTTGTGGCGACGCATTACAGCTACGAGGCGCTGGTGGTGGCGCAGGCGAAGCTCAACCCGCTGACCCGCCGCCAGGACGCGCTGCAGGAACAGATCGACCGCCTGGCCAAGCGCAAGAACCGGACGGAGGCGGAGACCCGCAGGTTGGAGGACCTCAAGCAGGCGCTCATCGAGGTGAGCGTTCTCCAGTCAGATTCAGGGCGCGACCTAGACCGGCGGATGCGCGGTGTGGACCGTGTTCTAAACGGGGTAAGCCTCGCCGACAGCGAGCTGTCCTCGGGCGGAACCCGCCTGAGCGCTCAACGCCGCTACAGTAACCAAAAGGTCGGGGAAATGGTCTACAAGGCCGAGACCGAGCAAAGCGACTACCGCCGCAACCGGCCCACGAACGTCTTCTTCAGC
This sequence comes from Chthoniobacteraceae bacterium, assembly GCA_947478975.1. Taxonomy (GTDB): domain Bacteria; phylum Verrucomicrobiota; class Verrucomicrobiia; order Chthoniobacterales; family Chthoniobacteraceae; genus Chth-196. Next base: position 543 of record CANJYI010000067.1, on the reverse strand, counting down.
CCGGACAAGTACGTCGCTGGGATCCGGATCAACGTTTACCTGTGGAACAGCTTGGTGCTGATATTTTCAAGCGCCGGACTCCTGGCGTTGCTGCACGCGATTCTGAGCAGCCAGCTCCGGCCGGCGGGCAAGTCGATCGAAGAGTAGCGGCGCTTCCACGCCTGCTCCCAGCGGCAGGGCCGAGCCCGGGTCCGCCGGGTAGCTGCTTGCATCGGCTTGCAGCAGTGTTTGGAATGTGGGGATGAACAGCCAAACCACCGCCGGCGGGCACTCCAGTCAAAAGCCCGCCCTCCGCATTGCCCAACTGGACGAAATCCCTGCAGTCCCCTGCCCCTGCGGAGAGGCGCGGCGCGCCTTCCACGCCCCCGACAACCAACTGGCGACGGTGCACCTCACGGACATCTCAAAAGACAGCCGTGCGCATTATCACAAGCGCATGACCGAAATCTACATCGTGCTCGAGGGTGAAGGCTTCCTCGAGGCGGACGGAGTATCCTACCCGCTCAAACCGCTGACGGCGGTCATGATCCCGCCGGGTTGCGT
>CANJYI010000066.1 GCA_947478975.1 Chthoniobacteraceae bacterium | reverse complement strand
AGCCTGCTCGACCACACAAGCCTCGTCTACGGGAGCAACCTGCGGACCGTCCACAATCTCGAAAACTGCCCCACTCTGGTGGCGGGAGGCGGGGCGGGAGTAAAGCTCGGGCAGCATCTCATGGCTTCGAAGAACACCCCGCTTTGCAACCTCTGGCTGACCTTGTTGCGGGGAGTCGGCGTCGAGGCCGAGCGACATGGCGACAGCAGCGGAGTGCTTAAGGAATTGATCGCCTAGCGGTCTTTGAGCGCGGCTGCGCGGGACTCATTTCGGGTGCCGGACAATTCTGTCCCACAGTGACTGTTGCAGCCTTTTGGCGGGATTATCCTCCGTGCCGGCGCTGAGTCGCCATGCAGCTGTGGGATGTGCCGATTTTGCAGCGGCCTGCCCAAAGCGCGCCAGTTCGTAGTCCACCGCGGCGACAGCTTCTTCCAGTTCGGCGAAGCGCGCCATGGGCTGGTCGTCCATGAGCACCTCCCAGACTTTGCCGCGCCCGAGGCGTTTCAGCACGGCGACTTCGCTCGGAATGCCGGGGGCTTTTTGGAAATGGAGCCCGAGGCCGTGGCGCCCTAGGGAAAACCAGGCGTTGGCGGAAATGGCCCGGACATCCTCGTGGACAGCGAGAGTGAGAGGGTCGAATGCCGCCGCACGGTTTTGGATTTCCGGCAGGGTGAGCGCGCCGGCTTCCAACTCAAAGCCCGGTCGGTCCAACAAAATGTCCTCCCAGACGCGGCGCGCCTCACCGACGTCGCCTCCCAGAAGGTCGAGGTTTCGCGGGCACCCAAAGAGGGAGGGGAGCGTGCACAAGCTCAGCGTCGAGACGTCGACGAAGTCCAGAATGAGGCAGTCCCTTTTCCCTGGATGCAGCCGCGTGCCACGCCCCACGCATTGGGCGTAAAGGCCTTCAGAACGGGTGGGCCGCGCCATTGCGATGCAGGAGGTGCCGGGATCGTCGAAGCCCTCGGTCAGCACCGCGACATTGGTGATGGCTTGGATGCGGCCGGAGCGAAAGTCTGCGAGAACCTCCGCCCGCGACTCCGAGGGCATCTCGCCGTGGACCATGCCGGAGGGGACGCCCAGAATGTTGAGCGAGCGGCACAGGTTGCGCGCGTGGTTTACCGTCACGCAAAAGGCGATCGTGCGCCGGTCGCGCGCGAGTTCCTGGATGGAGCGGGCGACGAGGGCGTTGCGCTCTTCGATGTCGACGGCCTCGGCGAGCTCCTCCTCCCGGAAATCGCCCGAGCCCGGGGAGAGCCGGCTGAGGTCCGCGGCGGTTGAGATGCGGAACCCGCGCAAGGGCACCAGATAACCGTCGTCGATCATTTCGTGCAGCAGCCGCGAGTAGACAATCTTTTGAAAGACCTTGTCCAGCCCCTTGCCGTCGCCCCGCGCCGTGGTGGCGGTAAAACCAAGAAGCGTGCCGGACCAGCCTTCGTCGAAGGCACCCAGTTGGCGGAGCACCCGCATGTTGTCCTCGGCGGCAGCGTGGTGGCATTCGTCGTAAATGATGAGGCCGATGTCGCGCCCTCGCAGCACCTTGGCCAGACGTTCCTCGTGCAGGGAGCGGATGGAACAGACCAAAACCTTCGCGTCGGAAGCGGCGCGCTCTGAGCCTCGTTCGATGGACACCACGTGCTGGCCTCCCATGGCAGCCTCCAGTTTGGTGCGTGCCTGGGAGAGGAGTTCTTCCCGGTGCGCGAGGACTAGGACCTGTTTGCGGGCGAGTCGGGCGAGTTCTGAAAAGATGACCGTCTTTCCGGCGCCGGTGGGCAGGCACACAATCATCCGGCGCACCCCTTTGCGGCGGGCCGTGAGCACGGCCTCGATGGATTCGCGCTGGTAGGGGCGGAGTGTGGGGGCGGCGGCGGGCATGGGACGGAAAGCAGCCTACGCGCGCGGCCGCGAAGTCTCAACGGCTCGTGCGGAGGGATTGACCCGACGAGTCCGCACAGCGGTGGGGCACGGGGGTCAGGAAAGCCTTGTCCGGGGTGGAGTGCCGACGGGCTGCGGCGCACCCTTCCGGGCCGACCAAGCGGCGGAGAGGCCTGTCAGGGCGTCTAGCCGGGTGAACGTCTCCGGGGCAAAGCCCAGTGCCGTTTTGAGATACACATCCCTGCCGATCGGATTATCCAACCGGGCGGAGGCCTGCCAAACGGACCAGGAGAGGTGTCCGCCCAGCCAGGGGCCGAAACCACCGGAGGGAACCGGATAGTCGCTCCCATGAACCACGCGGTCGCGCAGGGGGCCGGAGAGGAGTGCGGGGAGGGTGCGCCAGCGGTTGGGGCTGCAGAGGGCGCTGTTGTCGCAGTAGAGGTTGGGAAAGACGGCCGCCATCGCCTCGAGCTGGGTGGTCCAGTCTGGATCCCAGAGGCCGCTCCGCCCTGCCGCGTGTGCGGCGATGACCGTCACCCCCTGTTCCAAGGGGAGCGCGAGCCTGCGCGGATTTGCAAAGTCGGGGTTGGTTTGGGGCAGGGTGAACTCGCCCCCCGTGTGCGAAAGGAGCGCCATTCCGCCGGCGGCCATGCGCTTCCAAAAGGGAATGAAGCTTTGCTCGGAGCAGTCGACATTCAGGCAGTTGGGCAGCAGTTTGAGCACCCTGCACCCACTTTGCAGGGCGAATTCAAGCTCGTCCAAAGCGTCCGGGCGTCCTGGATGAATGCTGCATGCTGGGTAGAGTCCCGGGTTTCTCCGGCAGACTTCAAAAAGGTGCGCGTTGGGCACGTAAAAAGAGCCAAAACCCTCAATCTTGGTGCCGTCGTTCCGGTAGGCTTCGTCCTGGGCCAGAAGGAGAAATCCGTCGAGGTGTGAAGTTGCGAGGAGCTTCGTTACGCGGGATTCGAAAGCCAAATCCAATCCGCCCGTCAAGCACGAGCCCGGCAGTCCGGCAGCTGAAAGCAACAGACGCCCTTGGAGTTGCCGCACCAGCCCGTCCAGTTTCAGCCAGCATCCGCTTCCCGAAGAACCGTCCCCGACAAAGTGCACGTGCCCGTCGAGACGCAGCGGACGAGGAGGAGTCGTTTCAGGGGCTGTCATGGATTGGGATCTTCAGTGCCATGCATCTGCTCCCCGGCCAACTTTGTAAAGCCCTTGGTGTCCGGTGTTGTGCCCACGCGGGGGAGCCGGATTCGGTGGCCGCCGGAGTCCCCTGGATAAGCAAAGGCTGTGACCAAGCGCCGGGGCTCGGCGGGAGGGCGTAACACTGGCCAAAGACAACTTGCCTCTCGCCGTTTCCGGGGGAAAGGTAGGCGGGTTACATGGCGCATTTCTCCCATTCAGAGCCCCCTTTTCCCCCAGTCTCGCGCCGGCAGGCGTTGTGTGGAATTGCGTCGGGTGCGCCGTTTCTCAATCTTTGTTCGGCTCAGGCCGTTTCAGAGCAGCTTTGGACTCCGATCAAACACGGGGGACGCGACTATCTGCCGTTGGAGCAGGTCGGCATTTTTTACAGGCTTGGCGGAGTTCAACGCAGCGGCCAGAGCTTCGCCATCGGTGCTTCAGGCGGCATTTTGCGCGGGCAGGCTGAGTCCAGGGAGTTTTGGATCAGCCGGGTGAAGTTTATTTTGAGCTATCCGGTGGTGGAGCTGGACCGGGCTCTTTGTATTTCGCGTGTGGACTTGGTGAAGCTGGTCGAGCCGGTGTTGCGGCCCAGTAAAATCGAGGGTGCCGAACTGGTGGACACGGTCGTGCTGGATCCCGGCCATGGGGGGACCGATTGCGGTGCGTCCGGCCCGGCGGGTGTGGAAAAAACCCACACCTTGGACGTCTGCATGAGGGCGGCACAGCTGCTCTGGCGTGCCGGATACAAGGTGGTGATGACACGCACCGCAGACGAGTTTGTGCCGTTGGAGGTGCGCTCCAAGGTAGCTAACCGTCTCCCCCGATCCCTTTTTGTTTCCGTCCATTTCAATTCCGGGGGAAACGGGACAGGAGTGGAGACCTACGCACTTTCGCCCCGGGGTGTTCCTTCCATGGCGTCCGACGGCACGAGGGTTTCCGAGATTGCGATCTATCCGGGCAATGCGCGGGACGCGGAGAATTCGGCCCTCGCAACGGCCACACATGCGGCGTTGGTAGACAGTTGCGGGATGACCGACCGGGGGGTCAAACGGGCCAGGTTTCTGGTCATCAGGGAGACCGTGGTTCCCGGGGTTTTGGTGGAGGCGGGCTTTTTATCCAATACGGAAGACAGCCGTCGGATAGCGTCCCCATGGTACCGGCAGCAGGTGGCGGGAGCGATTTTGCAGGGGGTGAGGAATTACCGGCGGGCGGTGGGAATCGGGGCGGTGTAGGGACGGGAGAGGACGGGGCTACGGCTGCTACACACAAGACTTTCGAAGGATTTAAGATGAATTTAACAGGAAACGGCGGTGACTTCACCGATGCCACGCGCCCGATCGGGGTGTTCGATTCGGGGATTGGCGGGTTGACGGTGGCTGCGGCGCTAAGGGAGTTGCTTCCCGCGGAGCGGATTTTTTACGTGGGGGACACCGCCCGTGTGCCCTACGGAGGCAAGAGCGCGGCGACGATTGAACGCTATAGTTTTGAGATCAGCCGGATGCTGCTCGAGGAGGGGGCGAAGTTGATCGTGGTCGCCTGCAACACGGCGTCGGCCCTGGCGGTGGCCTCGCTGGAGGCCCGACTGGACGTACCCGTAGTGGGGGTGATCCGACCGGGGGCGGCCGCCGCAGTTGCCGCGACGCGGAGCAAACGGGTTGGTGTGATCGGAACCCGCGCCACAGTGCAAAGCCGGGCTTACGAACGGGCCATCCATGCGCTGGATCCGTCCGTGCAGGTGGAAGCCCAAGCCTGTCCGCTGCTTGTTCCCTTGATCGAAGAAGGCTGGCTGGACGATCCGGTCACCGATGATGTGATTGCGCGCTACCTGGATCCGATGCTCAGCAACGGAGTGGACACGCTTGTCCTCGGGTGCACGCATTACCCGCTCTTGCACGCTGCGCTCGAGCGGCGCGCGGGAAGCGGCGTGAGGCTTGTGGATTCCGCCCGAAATTGTGCGCTCGAGGTGCGGTCGGTCCTGACGGCGGACGGCTTGGCCGCGCCCCTGGATGAAACCGGCGGGATGCGCGTGGTGTTGACGGATCCTTCGACCGGTTTTCTGCGGGTTGCCGAGTCGGCCCTTGGTTTGGAGTTGGGCGAGATCTCGGTCCGGGTGGCGGGTTGAAGTTCGCAAAAAAAGGGCTCCGGTGAAGGAGCCCTTTTTGAAAGGAAGCGGTGCGCTGGTGGCCCTTAGTAAGGAGCGGCGTACTTGCCGTTGGTGATCCAGGTATCGCCGGGTTTCAGCGCGTTTTCCTGGCCGCTGGACTTCAGCTTCAATTCGGTGAGGGCTTCCTTGGCAGCGGAGCCGTTTAAGCGCACGACAATGGCGACCTTACCTTCCCATACGCCGCCTTTCTCCGTCTTCTTGGCGGAGTAGGTGCCGTCGTCGGAGGCAGGGCCGTCGAAGACTACGGGCCAGTCTTCTCCGCCGTCGGCAGAAAGGCCGGAGAAATAGGCGAAGTGGTTTTCTTTGTCGCCCAGCTTTGTGTCGGTCGACGCGGCTTGGGTTGGGGTCCAAGCGGAGCCCTTCACTGCGAAGGTCTTCTTGTCCTTGATGTAGCCGGAGGAACTGGCATCGGCCGGGAGAAGGGTGTTGAACGCTTCCTTGGCGGAGGAACCCGTGGGATAGAGTCCGTCGTGGTCGTTTGCGTAGAGCTTGAGCGCCAGACCGATGTTGCGGCCGCCGTTGAGCGCCTTGGCTTGGTTGGCGTTGACCAGCACGCCGTTGATCGCGGCGGGCGCGAGCGTGGCGAGAATGCCGATGATGGTGATCACCACCAGCAATTCGATGAGCGTGAAACCTGAGCGATTTTTAATTGTGCGTTTCATAGGGGAATTAGTTTTGGAGGGGCGACTTTGTTTCTAAGAAATAGAGCTATTCCTTGCAATGGCAATCGCAGGCGCGGAGGGCGTCAGCGGTCAGTGACGGGAGGGGGCTTTCTAGTGCCCCCTCCTAAGCAACGCCGGGCTCGTCGGTGCGAGGTTATCGAGGTGCGGAGTCCGCCCGGGATTTGTCGTGTGTGGAGATCTCCGCCAGGGCGGCCTGAGGCTGCTCCAGTTTGAGAATGACGACCGCGAGGGGGGGAAGCTGGAGGACCAGCGAATAGGGACGTCCCTGCCAGCCGTGGTGGTACGCCCAGACGCCCCCTGCGTTGCCCATGTTGGAGCCACCGTAGGTTTGCGCGTCTGAGTTGAGTATCTCTTTGTAGAACCCGGCCTGGGGCACACCGACCCTGTAGTCGCAGCGCGGAACGGGGGTGGCGTTGACCAGGACGAGCAGGGACTCGCCCGAGGCGCCCTTACGCAGAAAGGAGACGACGGAGGCGTCCGCATCGTGGAAATCAATCCATTCAAAACCCTCGTGGGAATCCTCAAACTGGTGGAGGGCGGGCTCGTGGGTGTAGAGCCAGTTGAGGTGTTGTACCAACCGGCGCAAACCGTCGTGGAGGTGGCCGCCCAAAAGATGCCAGTCGAGGCTGCTGTTGTGGTTCCATTCGGCCCACTGGCCGAATTCGCCGCCCATGAAAAGCAGTTTGCGGCCTGGATGCGCGTACATCCAGGCGTAGAGCAGACGGAGGTTGGCGAACTTCTGCCACTCGTCCCCGGGCATCTTGTTGATGAGCGAGCCCTTCCCATGGACGACCTCGTCGTGGCTGAAGACCAGCACGAAGTGTTCGTGGTAGGCGTAGAGCAGCGAGAAGGTGATTTCGCCTTGGTGAAAGCGGCGGTAAACGGGCTCCCTGCTCATGTAGTGCAGGAAGTCGTGCATCCAGCCCATGTTCCACTTGAACCCGAAACCCAGGCCGCCGAGGTGGGCGGGGCGGGAGACTCCCGGCCAGGCGGTGGATTCCTCGGCGATGGTCATGATGCCGGGAAAACGGCCGTAGCAGACTTCATTGAAACGCTGGAGGAAGTAGATGGCCTCGAGGTTTTCGCGGCCGCCGTAGATGTTGGGCACCCATTCGCCAGCCTTCCTCGAATAGTCGAGGTAGAGCATGGAAGCGACCGCGTCGACCCGCAGCCCGTCGATATGGTACTGGTCGAGCCAGAAGAGGGCGTTGGCGATGAGGAAGTTTCTGACTTCATTGCGGCCGAAGTTGAAGATGAGGGTGCCCCAGTCGCAGTGCTCTCTTTGCTTCGGATCGGAGTGCTCGTAGAGGCGCGTTCCGTCGAACTCGGAGAGACCGTGGATATCCTTGGGGAAATGCCCGGGCACCCAGTCCAGAATGATGCCAATGCCGGCCTGGTGGGCGGCGTCGACAAAGAAACGGAAGTCGTCCGGATTGCCGTGGCGGCTGGTGGGGGCGAAGTAGCCGGTGACCTGATATCCCCAGGAGCCTTCGAAGGGGTGCTCTGCGATGGGAAGCAGTTCCAAATGGGTGTACCCCATGTCCTTGGCGTAGGGGATCAACTCGGCGGCGAGTTCGCGGTAGGTGAGTGGGCGGTTGCCGTCCTCGGGTTTGCGCCTCCAGGAGCCCAGGTGGACCTCGTAGATGGACACAGGCTCCCGGTGCCACTGCTTTTTGCGCCGCGCCTCCATCCAAGCTTCGTCCGTCCACTTGAAGCGGTGCAGATCAAAGACAAGCGAGGCCGTTTGGAGGTTGTTTTGAGAAAAGAACGCGAAGGGGTCGCTCTTGAGCACCACCTGGTTGTGGCAGTTGAGTACCTCAAACTTATAGTGGGCGCCTTCCGTCAGTCCCGGAATGAAGAGCTCCCAAACCCCGCACTCGAGCAGCTTGCGCATCGGGTGGAGACGGCCATCCCAAGTGTTAAAGTCTCCCACTACAGACACGCGCTTGGCGTTGGGTGCCCAAACGTGAAACGTGCAGCCGCTGACCCCGTCGACGGTGCGCAGATGGGCTCCGAGGCGCTCGTAAAGGTTCCAGTGCTGGCCCTCTGAGAAGAGGTGGGTGTCAAACTCGCTGAGTAGCCTCTCGTAGCTGTAAGGATCTGCGCTCGTGAAAACTGCGCCGGAGCGGAGAGTGAACTCGAGGAGGTAGGAGAGTGGCGTCGGCGAGTTCAGCAGGAGCAGTTCGAACAGCCCCCCGGGATGCGTCATGGAGAGGGAGGCTGGCGCCGGAACTTTGTGACCGGAATCCGGCTGCTCCAGGGGAATCAGCCGTACGGACTCGGCGTCCGGGCGGAAGACACGCAGCACGTGATCTGCGCCGGAGGCGTGGATCCCAAGGGCGGAGAAGGGATCTCCGTGGGTGGCGGAAAGCAGGGCGTCAATTGCGCCTGCGTCGAGGGTAGGATGCTCCGGGTTTTGAAATTTCATGGGGCGGCGGGTGGTCGCGCGAGGAGCGGGGCTAGGTGACTGCGGTAAATGGATGGCCATCGGTAGGTGCGAAGAATTTGTCTGCGGGCCAGAATCGTCTCCCGACCTTTCAAATGCCGTAGAAGCCACGCAGCAAGGTCCGAAATAGAAATATCGCAGGGATAAGCCAGCGCGCCCGGCAGGGTGTTCATGGGCTCGGCATCCGGACAGAACACCGGTTTGCCGAAGGCGCCCGCTTCAAGGACCGGCAGCCCAAAACCCTCGCGCGCGCTGGAGAGGAACACCGCATCAGAGACCTGGTAGAGGTCGCACAGTTCCCGTGGCCCGATGGAAAGCCGATCGTTGAGAAAGTGCACCGAGTCCTGCAGGTTAAGCGACTGGACAAGGGCGCGCAGGTGGCGGGCGTGCTCGGCGTGGGCGGGGTTGTGCGGGTCGGAGGCCCCGGTGATGAGATAACGCAGGTCAAAGCCTCCCGAACGGAGGGCGTGGGTCATCCTGATACCAGCTTCCAAAGCCTTCCGGGGTAGGAGCCTTGCTGGATTCAAGAGCACGGCGTCGGCGTCCCAGAGGCCCAGATTTTCAGCAAGAGCGGCCATCGGTGCGGAGAGTTGCAGGGTTGCCGCGAGGTCGAGGCCGTTGGGAACGATCTGGCATGCAACCTGGAACCGTTCTTGGACCTCTCTGGCGCGCAGCGGCGAGATGGCAATGTATTCCCAAGCGGCGCAGGCGTTGGCGTGTGGTTGCTCGGGACAGGCAAAAGTGGCCGGGTAGTCCGGGTTTCCCAGCGCCAGATCGTGGACCCAGCAGATCCAGCGGGTCTGGGTGTAAATGTGTGCCAGTGTTTGCAGTGCGTGGGTTAATTCCGGCGCGAAGGGCATGGTGCCCACGTTGTGGAGCAGCACGCAGTCGACCCCGGCGAGGGCTGCACCCAGATAGGCGGCAAAATCTGCTCGAGACGCATTTCTGCTTAGCGGAATCAGCGAGTCGGCCATGTCGCGACTGCCGCCCTCGAAGCAGGCCAGGCTCACGTGGTGCCCCTCGCGACGCAGCAGTCGGATTTGCTCTCCGACAACGCGCTCAACGCCTCCCAAAACCGGGGGGGCAGTGTAGTGGATAAGGGCGATTTTCACAGGCGGGCTTATTGCGGAGGGCCGTACAACGATGCACGCGCGTTTCTCGGCTTGCAACGCTGGCGGCGTTTGCACCAAAGTGCACACCCGCTTTTAGCCGCCAGGGTAGCTCAGAGGTAGAGCAGGGGACTCATAAGCCCTTGGTCGGGAGTTCAATTCTCCCCCCTGGCACATTCTCTTCTCCGCAGGATGAGGGAAACAGGCGGCAGTCGATGGGCAAACCAGCTCCGGTAGAGGCCTCCGGCTCTGCACAGTGCCGCAGAAAAAGGGATCCTCGCATGGGGCAAAAAAAATGCGACGCGCCCACCGCTGGTGGTACGTTCAGGGCGCACCTGCGCTTTATTATTCGCGGAAACAGTTTTGCACTTCCGTGGCAAGGCTTGTGCTCTGCATTGGGTAGAGATGCGTGCTTCCCTTCTACTTTCACTCCTCACCTTGAGCCTGCTGCCGGCCTCCTTGTGCCTTGCTTTGCCGGGAGAGAGCAGTCCCGCCGGGCCTTCCCAGGGGGCGAATCCTTCTCAGGACAAGTCTGTTTCTGCTGGGTATCCGTTTGTGTACCGTCAAGTGGGGTATCTTGCCACTACGGGACCCGCACCGATGCGTTTTGGCGCTCCGACTCCGGGCGGCAGCGAGCGCACCCCTCCCCGCATTACCGCGCCCAAAAAGCCAGAGT
>CANJYI010000065.1 GCA_947478975.1 Chthoniobacteraceae bacterium | reverse complement strand
CTATCAAAACGAAGGCTATCTGGAGGCCTCTGCCTCGGATCCCGAAGTCACCTACTCACCTGAGGGCACTGCCGCCGATGTTCTTGTCTCCATCGAGGAGGGCAGGCGCTACCGGTTCGGTCCGCTCCGCCTCAAAGGCGACCTTGCCTACCCGGAAGCGGACCTGCGCGAGACCCTTTCCAAACTGCTGGCCCTGCCCTACACACCCGCCAGACAGGTGGCCGTCCAAAGCGCACTGCTCCAGTTTTATGCGGAACGCGGGCACTTTGAGGCTGCCGTCACCGTCGAGGGGGACCCGGCCGCCGCGGCTCCCGATGGGTCCACGCCCCTCAGTGTTACCGTTCAACCCGGTCCAGTGTTCACTTTCGGGGAAGTGGACGCCCAAGGTCTGGTCCGCACGCGGTTGGACTGGCTTCAAAGTCGATTTGAAACCCTGCTGGGCCGCGCCTACCACCCCGACAGGCTCGCACTCAAGCAAAGCGAACTCATGGCCTCGGGTATTTTTGAATCACTCCGCCTCACGCCCCTGCCCCAACCCGACCACACCCTGCGGCTTGGGGTGGAGGCCACCGAGGCCAAGGCCCGGGAGCTAGGATTTTCGCTCGGGTACGGCACCTACGAGGGGGCGATGGCGGGCGTACGCCTCGCGGACCGCAACCTCTTTGGGCGCGCGCTTCCCGCAGGGGTGGAACTTGGCTTTTCGCAGCGGGCCATCGCCTTGGAAGCCACACTCGCCGACCCTTGGCTGTTTGAGACGCGGACCGAGTTTGTTTCCCGCGCCTTCATCCGCAGCCGGATGGAGCTGGGCTACAGCAAGCGCGAGGCGGGCGTCCGCGGCGAACTTTCGCGCAGACTCCTTCCGCCCTTCCAACTGGCCGCCTTCGGGCAAATCCGTTCCACAGAGATCACCTCTGCGGCCGTCCCCATGGATCTGCTGGGCACCACAAGCTACCAAACCGCCACGCTGGGCCTCTCCGCGATCTGGGACAAAAGGGACAGCGTGCTCAACCCAACCACAGGCTGGATCGGCGCCTTTCTTGCAGACACCAACACGCTCAGCACCGGAGCCACCTTCACCCGCACCTCGGGCAGGTTGACCTGGCACCACCCGCTTCCGGGGCGGATCCGTTTTGCCGCCAGCGCGCGCTTTGGTTTCCTGCCACAAAGGAGCGCCGTACCCATTGACGAGCGCTATTTTCTGGGCGGCTCAGGAACCGTCCGCAGCTTCAAAGAGCGCGAACTGGGCATCGCGCCCAACCAGACCTATCCCTCGGGCGGATCCGCCTACTCGCTGGTCAATGCAGAGGCCGATTTTCCGCTCTGGAACCGGGTCCGTGGCGCCATGTTTTTTGACGCTGGGAGTCTCTCCTCCCGTGGGGGAAGCATTCCAACCGACGGCTTCCGGACCGCTGTGGGGCTTGGGGTCCGTTACGCGCTGCCGGTGGGACCGGTCCGGCTGGATGTGGGCTTTAATCCAAACCGGAACCCCTCGGAAAGCTGGGGAGCCGCCCATCTCTCCTTTGGGTTCGCTTTCTGAGTACCAAGCCCGCCCCACCGTGCCTCACGCATCCTTCCTCCTTGAACACTTTTCGGAAAAACCAACACTCCCTCCTCCTATGACACCAAAAATCGGATTCGTCGGCCTCGGCCGCATGGGCGCCAATATGGCGCGCCGCCTCAAGGATTGCGGCCTCACAGTCTCTGCTGTGTACGACCTTCACACGGCCGCCGCGGATGCTCTCGCTGCTGAATTGGGCGCGCTGGCCTGCCATTCGCTCACCGAAGTCACCGCGGCCTCCGAGGTGATCATCACCGTTGTCACGGACGACCAGGCCATGCGCGCCATCTTTGCCGCAACGGGCGACACACTGTTGAAGGGCGCTGAAGGACGCACCTTCATCAACTGCGCCACCGTTTCCCCCGCCGTGCACCTAGAGGTGGAGGCCGCCGCGGAAAAGGCCGGTGCGCACGCCCTGGAAGGCTGCATGGCCAGCAGCATCACGCAGGCAAGGGACGGGTCGCTCTATCTGATGCTCGGAGGAAAGCCGCAGGTGTTTGAATCAATGCGTCCGGTTCTAGAAAAGCTCAGTACCAACATGCGCTACGTCGGCGCCTCCGGAGAGGCTGCCAAGGTCAAGGCTCTGGTAAACATGGTCATGAACAGCAACACGGCCGCCCTTGCAGAAGGCCTCGGACTCGCCTCCTCGCTGGGGTTGGATCTGGGTATGATCCGCGAAGTTTTCTCCCAGACAGGCGCGGCTTCCCGGGTGCTGGTCACCGACGGAGAGGACATGCAAAACCGCGACCACTCCTGCTATTTCAGCGCCTCGCACGCCGCCAAGGACAGCGGCATCGCCCTTGCACTGGCCCACGCGGCGGGGCTCCACCTCCCCGTGGCAGTCGCCACCAAAGCCCAATACGACCAAATGGTGGCGCTTGGTCTAGGCGAACTCGACAAGTCGGGCGTGGCGGAACTGACCTTTCCCGGCCGCGGACCGGCATCCCCGTAAAGTCCGGGCAGGACCGGGGAGCATTGCCGGGCCGAATGCTTCCCGAAAAGAGCCACGGAGGGGGTGACACATCGTACGTTTGCGTATAATACTCGCGCCGCGATGCAAAACCTCTCCCTGGCAGTTCACTTCTTTCTCCAGATCGCGCTCATCCTCCTTTTCTGTCGCGCCGTCGGAGCCGTCGCCGCACGCTTCGGCCAACCCCAGGTCGTCGCCGAAATGATCGCAGGCGTCCTCCTGGGCCCCTCTCTTTTCGGCCTGCTCCTTCCGGTCGCCCAGGCCGCCATCTTTCCCTGGGACCCCACCCAAACCCAGCGGGACACCCAGTCCTACCTGTTTCCAGCCTCGCAACTGGGACTTGCCCTGTACATGTTTGTGGTTGGACTCGAGTTTCGCATCGACATCATCCGGAAGCATCTGCGCAGCTCCATCGCGGTCTCTGCGGCGGGAATGCTGGCCCCCTTTGTCTTGGGGGCCGGACTGGCCTGGTTCTTTTTCCACTACACCGAGCTTTTTCCAAAACGCACCACCCTGCTGGAGGCGATGCTTTTTCTCGGAGCCTCCATGTGCATCACCGCGTTTCCGATGCTCGCCCGGATCATCCAATTTAAAAAGCTCACCGGCACACCGATGGGCACCGTTGCCATCGGCGCCGGGGCCCTGGATGACGCCACCGCCTGGTGCCTCCTTGCTGTCGTGCTGGCGAGTTTTGACAGAAACTGGACCTTGGCCCTGCGCAACATCGGAGGCGGCGCTCTTTACGTGTGCGTCGCTTTGATGCTCGTGCGCCCCATGTTGCTTCGCCTCGAAAAACACCTCACCAAGGACGGCTCGCTCACCGACGGCGGACTCTCCGTGGGACTTGCCCTCATGGCACTCGGCGCCTGGATCACCGACGCCATAGGCCTCCACGCCGTCTTCGGCGCCTTCGTCATGGGAGCGGCCATCCCGCGCGGTGTGCTCACCCGGGACCTCGTCGAACGCATCCAACCCCTGGCCGTCGGGCTGCTCCTGCCCCTGTTCTTCACCTACTCGGGCCTCAACACCAAAATCGGCCTCCTCAACACCCCCTTCCTCTGGCTGATGTGCGGCGCCGTGCTGCTTGCCGCCATCCTTGGAAAGGGAGTCGCCTGCTGGCTGGCTGCCCGCGCCACGGGAATCCCAAACCGCGAGGCCATGGGGATCGGCGTCCTCATGAACGCTCGCGGCCTGATGGAACTGATCATCATCAACGTGGGGCTTCAGCGCGGGATCATTTCAGAGGGCCTGTTTGCCGTTTTGGTGATCATGGCGGTGGTCACCACGCTCATGGCCTCACCTCTGTTTGAAGTCGTCTTGGGAAACCGGCCAAGGACCGCCTGACGCAGCGCGAAGCGGACCGCCCTCGGCCCTCCCCGGTCCGGGAGGTGAAACACCCCCTCTTTCAAGGGCACAAAAAAGCCCCGCCTTCCGAAACGGAAGGGCGGGGCTTTTGGGATCGTTACCTTTAGGCGTTGCGGTTGACGCAGTTCAAGTCTTCAAACGAAGCCACCAGCCGCTTCGTAGCGCTTTCCCCTGCGGCACCAAGCCACACGCGCGGGTCGTAGTACTTCTTGTTGGGGGCGTCGGCACCCTTTGGGTTGCCGATCTGGCCCTGGAGATAATCGTGGTTCTTTGCCTCGTAGGCGCGTACTCCGTCCCAGAAAGCCCACTGGATGTCAGTGTCCAGGTTCATCTTAATCGCCCCGTAGCCGATCGCTTCGCGAATCTCCTCGCGGGAGGAGCCCGAACCGCCGTGGAACACAAAGTTGACGGGCTTGGGACCGGTTCCGAGGGTTTTGGTGATGTAGTCCTGCGAATCGTTGAGGATCGAGGGCTTTAACTTCACGTTCCCCGGCTTGTAAACCCCGTGCACGTTTCCAAAGGCGGCGGCGATGGTGAAATTGGGGCTGATTGCGCTGAGCGTGGTGTAGGCTTGAGCCACTTCCTCGGGCTGCGTGTAAAGCTTGGACTCCTCCACACCCGAGTTGTCGACGCCGTCTTCTTCGCCGCCGGTCACACCCAGTTCGATCTCCAAGGTCATGCCCATGCGGGCCATCCGCTCAAAATATTTGGCGCAGATCTCGAGGTTTTCGTGCAAGGGCTCCTCTGAAAGGTCGAGCATGTGGGAGCTGTAAAGTGGCTTGCCCGTGCGGGCGAAAAGCTCCTCGCTCGCTGCGAGCATCCCGTCGACCCACGGCAGCAACTTCTTGGCGCAGTGGTCCGTGTTCAGCACCACGGGCACCCCGTAGGCCTTCGCCGCAAGATCCACATAATGGGCACCAGCGATCCCGCCTTGAATGGGCCCAAACTGCCCTTCCTTGCTGACGGTCTTTCCAATGAAAAACTGGGCCCCGCCATTTGAAAACTGAATCATCGTGGGAGAATTGACCTCCCGCGCCGCAGCCAGGGCGGCATTCACGGAATCCGTCCCAATACAGTTGATCGCCGGCAACGCAAACTCGTGGGCCTTTGCGTAGTCCAAGAGCTCCTTTACTTCATCTCCAAAAAGCACACCGGAACGGAATCTTTTAGCAACAGTCATACGCGTTTTTTACCAGACCGCTCCAAGTCCACAACTGTCAAAATCCCCGGCTGAATCCAAATCAGGCATTTCCCCAGCCCTCGAATAGGGCTGCAAAAGAATTTTCAGCCTGTAAATTTCAATCCAACCCACAACGCCCATGCGCTCCCCTCTCCCCCACAATCTGACTTCGCCCGGCCTCCGGTTTGCCGTTTCACTTTTGCTCGCTGCATGCGCCTCCACGCCCGCCCCAGCCTTTGCCACCGGCGCAGCCTTTGCCACCGGCGCAGCCTTTAACACCGGCGCAGCCTTTGCCACCGGCGCAGCCGATGCCGGGTGGCCCCAATGGCGCGGCCCGAAAAACAGCGGCAGCACCCTGGCGGGCGGCTTTCCCACCCAGTGGACCGACGCCTCAGTTTCTTGGAAAGCCCCCTTGCCAGCAAAGGGCTGCTCCACACCGATCGTCCTAGAGAAACGCATCTATCTGACGGCTCCCAGCGAGGGCAAGGACTCCGTGCTCGCCTTTGACTGGGCGGGCAAACCCCTCTGGAAAACCGATTTGGGCGCGGAGGATCCGGGCAAACACCGAAACGCCTCCGGGAGCAACCCCTCCCCCGTGACCGACGGGAAATCCATCTTTGTAACCTTCAAAAGCGGGAACCTCGCCGCCCTCAACCTGGATGGCTCCATCCGCTGGCAGGCGAACCTTGTCGGCCGCTTCGGACCGGTCAACCTCTTCTGGGACTTTGGAACTTCCCCTGTCCTGACGGAAAAGAACGTCATTCTGGCCCGCATGCACAACGGAGCGTCCTGGCTGGCTGCCTTTGACAAGGACACCGGTGAGATGCGCTGGAAGACCGACCGCACCTACGAAACCCCGCGGGAAGGTGACCACGGATACACGACCCCCATCGTCATCCGCCACGAGGGCCGTGAGGCCCTGCTGACCTGGGGCGCGCAACAACTCACCATCCACGACGCGCTGGACGGAAAGCTTCTGTGGAGCTGCGGCGAATTCAATCCGGCCGCCGTCGCCCTTTGGCCTGCAGTGGCCTCACCGGTGCTCGCCGACGGAATGGCCGTGGTCTGCTTTGGTCGCGCCGACCGGGGCAATCCCAGACTGCACGGCATCAAACTTGACGGGTCTGGGGACGTCACGTCCACGAACCGGGTTTGGCTCAGGGAAGACGTCGGCGCCTTTGTCCCCACCCCTGTCGAGTACAAGGGCCTCGTCTACATCCTGAGCGACCGGGGTCAGATCGACTGCATCGAGCCGCGTACAGGCAAGACTTCCTGGACAGCCGCGCTGCCCCGCTCCAGCGCGAACTTCTACGCTTCGCCGGTGATCGCAGACGGGGTGCTGTACGCCGCCCGGGAGGACGGCGCGGTCTTTGTGGCGCGCGTGGAGAAAGGGTTTGAGCTCCTTTCAGAGAACAAGTTTGACGACCGCCTCATTGCCTCGATCGTCCCCGTTGAAAAGCGGCTGCTCATCCGGGGCCAGTCCTTCCTCTATTGCATCGAGCTTCCCTGAGCAGCTCTGAAACCGTACCCGACACTCCATGAACCACACCTTACCCCTCCCCTTTTCTTCCCTCGAACTACGTGCGATGGGTGCGGGAGAAAGGCTTCACCCCAGACCCCGGATGCGTGAAATTTACCGGGCTGTTTTCCGCACCCTCACTCTCAGCGCCGGGCTCGCGTTGCTGGCGACCGGTTGCACCACCCGGCAAGCAACCATGAAACAAAAAGCGCCTCTCCAAACAGTCCGGCATGTGGACCTTCCCAAGTACATGGGCGACTGGAGGGTCATCGCCAACATCCCCTACTTTGCAGAACGAGGCTGCATTGATTCCATCGAGAGCTACGGCCTCAATCCCAACGGGACCATCGCTAACTGGTTTACCTTTCGCAAAAAATCGTTTGAGGCTGCGCCTGGAAAGTTTACAGCAAAAATCAAGGTGCTCAACAAGGAGACCAACGCTGAGTGGAAGGTGTACTTTTTTGGCGGACTGGTCCGAGCCGCCTACCTCGTGATCGACATGGACCCCGGCTACCAGTGGACCGTTGTGGGACATCCTTCACGCAAGTACGGCTGGATCATGGCCAGGAACAAAACCCTTCCGGAAAACACCTACAACGCGATCCTCAAACGGCTGGAAAAACAGGGTTACGATCCAGCGCTCTTCCAGAAAGTTCCACAATTGCCCGAACAACTCGGCACGCCGGGATTCCAGTAGCCGAGCGCAAGGCGGTGCGACAGGACGCCTTGCTCGGCCTCCAGCAAAGCCAGAGCTTTTCTCGCACGCCAAAACAGAGTGTGCTACTGGCCTCCGGCCTTTCATGATTTCTTCCTCCGTACCAGTTCCCGATCCCACCCCGGTGGAGCCCTGCGAGGGCTGCGGCATGCTTTTAGATATTGCCGAGATGCTTCCGCTTACGGTCGTGGAGTGTCCGGGGTGCGGGAACGCGATCACGGTATTGCAGCGCTTTGGGCAGTTCAGGCTCGAAAGCCTGCTTGGAACCGGGGGGATGGGGGCCGTGTACAAGGCCTTTGATGTGGCGCTGCAGCGGCACCTGGCGCTGAAGATTCTCCAACGCAACTGGAGCCACGATGCGCTCCTGACCGCGCAGTTTGAAAAGGAGGCCGCGCTTACCGCCCGCGTCAACCACCCCAACGTGGTGCGCGTCTACTCCACCGGTAAAGCCCATGGCATGTTTTACATCGCGATGGAGCTGGTGGACCGCGGTTCACTCGACTCGATTATGGAGGAAAAAGGCAGGCTGCCGGAGGCCGAGGTCCTGCAGGTCGGCATCCAAGTCGCCGAGGGACTGGAGGCGGCAACACGGGCAGGTCTGATCCATCGGGACATCAAGCCCGGAAACATTCTGTTTGGTGAAAACGGCCGCGCCAAGATCGTGGACTTTGGCTTGGCCCTCCAGTCCAACCAAGCGGAGAGCTCCCTCGGAGAAATTTGGGGGACGCCCTTTTACGTTTCCCCCGAAACACTGGCTTCCAAGCCCGAGGACCTGCGTTCGGACATGTACGCACTTGGCTCCTCCCTTTGGCATGCGCTCACGGGCGCCCCCCCCTATTCGAGCACGAGCACTTCTGTCCACGAACTGCTCCACCTAAAAAAACGCCCAGTCGACCTCGCCGTCGCATTTCCAGGTCTGCACCCCCGGACAGCGGCCACACTCAACCGCACTGTTGCCCCCGAGCCCTCGGACCGCTTTCCGGATTATCCAACACTGGCAGCAGAGCTGCGTGCGGCGCTAGCCGAACTGCAGGCCGCGCACGCCCCCCCCCCAGTGCCCGTAAAGGCCCGCTCCCCAAAACGCGCCACGGCCCTCGTTGTTTTGGCGTGCCTCGCAGGCGGCGGCGTCTGGTGGGCAAAACACCAAGGCAAACCGCCTGCCGATATGAGGCCTGCAATTACGGAGCAGGCCTTGCTTCCGGACGAGGAGCGGCTGGCCAAGGCCTGCGCCCTGCTAGCCCAGCCCGCGCAATTGGATTTGGCGCTGCGCAGGCTGGAACTCATCTCCCGCAGTCCGGATCTGCGTCCCGAACTCCAAATCTGGAGCGCCGTGGCGCTGGGCACCGGATACGCACTACGCGGCGAACCCACGCGGCAAGCATCAGCCATCGGAGGGCTGCCCGAAAATCTTACCCCTCTCTGGAAGACCTTTGCCCTCCGGCTTAAGACCGCCTCATCCGTGGCCCGGAGCGCCGGCAATGACACACCCCTTTCCCCTGAGGAACAGGCGGTGTTCTTCCTTTGGCAGGCTCTGGCAAAGGTCTCTCAGGAGGCCCCCGAGGCCGCTATATCCCTTCTACAAAAAGGCACCGCGATCTCGATTTCAGAAGGGCTGCCTTTTGTGAAACAACTGCTCTCAGTCGCCTCTGTCCTACGGAAGGATTTGGACACCCTTGTGGCAATGGAGCGGGATTTTCTGGCTCCCGTCAAAACGCTCGGAGCCTCCGTACGTACCCAACAAGCAGAGTCGTTTCAAGCCGGGCTACACCCCGTTCTTGCCCACTCCAAACGGGTGGCTACGCTGCTTCAAAACGCAAAAACAGAGCTCCCGCAGCCTCCGAAACAGAACACAGCTGCGGGACCAATCCCTGTCGCCACTCCGCCCACGACGCTTCCCCCACCCATCGTTGCCCGGGCAGCAAAGCCGCCACCGCCCAGTCCCGCGGAAGAGACCAGCCTGGATGAGCTCCGCGTCAAAGTGCCCCTCCAAATCCTCGCTTTTCAATTCAAGGGCGCACGCGACAAAACTGCCACCTTCGCCCCAAAAAATGCCCAGCAGGAAGCGCAAAAGGCGTTGATCTTACGCCAAACCGACGAGGTGGAGGCGCTTTTCCGCTGGTGCCTCCAGCAGGTCAATCAGGGCGGGACGCTCCCCTCACCCATCATGCGCAACGGAGCGCCCTTCAAGTCTGATCCAGTACGCGCCGACGAGCGCAACCTGTTCGTCAAACCGGACCCCAGCGCCCCGCCGCTCCCGATCGCGTGGGCGGAGCTCTCACCCCTTTTCCTCGTCAAACTCCTCCAGTTTCGCGCCGCCTCACTCCAAAATCCAACCCAACGCGCAGAGCTTCTCTGGGGGGCGGGAACGGTCCACCTCCTTCTGGGCTCCAAAAAAAGCGCGACCGACTTTTTAGAGGAAGCAGCAAAGCTCAACCCCGGCTACCGAGCCGCGCTTCAGGCGCTTTTTGCACCGGAGCCGACCCCGTAGAAGCGCGAGGCGGTTCCCCCAAAAAAGAGGGACTGTTCCTCGGAGGACCAGTCTTTGGTCCAGTCCTGAGCCACCTTGAACCAAGCCTCGTACTGTGAGGCCAGTAGGCACACAGGCCAGTCAGAACCCCACATCAAACGTCTCCGGCCAAACGCCGCCTCGATGACGGCAAGGTATGGGCGCAGCGTATCCGGATTCCAGTCGTCGTGCTTCGCCTCGGTGACCAATCCGGACACCTTGCAATACACATTGCTGTGGCCAGCCAACTTGGTGACCAGTCCGGCCCACGGCTCCATCTGACCTTTGGCGATCATCGGCTTGGCACAATGGTCCAACACGAAGGGCTGGAGCGGAAACTGTTCCACAAGCTCGATAGCGGCCGGCAGTTGCCT
>CANJYI010000064.1 GCA_947478975.1 Chthoniobacteraceae bacterium | reverse complement strand
TCCGTGATGGAACCCACCCCCGCGTCGGCAAGTTGGCGGCGGATCTCCGCTGCGAAATCCCACTCATACAAGGGCGGACGGATGCACGGGCTGAGCAGCGCCTGGATCCCGGCCGCCTCGCACCCGAACTGCTCCTGCATGCAGCGCAGCGTAGCCGGGACCACACCGAGCCGCGTGCCCTTTGCCCCCGCGTGGGCGAGACCGATCACCCGCCGCAGTGGGTCGATCAAAAACACGGCACAACAATCGGCAGTGTAAATCCCCAGGCACACCTGCTCGCTTCCAGTCACAAGGCTGTCGACTCCGGCGTAATCCGCCGGCTCAGGCCCTTCGACCACAGCGACTTCCGCCCCGTGCACCTGTTCCGCAGAACAAAAGCCGTACCGAGCCAGCCCAAGCTCGGTTCTCAACGCAGCGTGGGCCGGCCCCAAACGCTCCACCGCCTCAGCCCGCTCCATCTCCACCGGGATGCCGGGTTGGCGCACGGCAAAAGCATGCGTGACCCCTAACCCTGCCCACGCGGGGCTGTGCTCCGCCGGAACCACGGTCCCCGCGGCAGACCAGTCTCCAGCCGCCGGCCCGGGCGTGCTCACGGCTTAAACAAATCCGCGGCGTCAGGCACCTTTCCCTTGTGCAACGCCTTCTTTTCGAGTGCCGCCAAAGGGTCCTTAAACACCTCCACGTAAACGGTGTCTGTCGCCGTAGCCCGATCAAAATCCGCGAGCGTTCGCACGTAATCCGCACGGGCCTGCAACTCTGTGGTGCGGGCGCGGGTCAGCGCCACGCGCGCATCGAGCACCTCCAACTGCGTCCCTGCCCCCGCGCCCAGACGCTCTTGGGAAAGGCGCAGCGCCTCCCGGGCCTGTTCGACGTTCTTCTGCTGACTCTCCACCGTCTCACGGTACTGCTGCATGTCCGCAAACGCCTTTTGGACCTCTAGCTCCACGCTTTGGAGCGCGTCCTCGTAGGTCACAATCGCGGACTCGATCTTTGCCTTCGCCTGCGCAACCTGACCGTTGGTTTCGAGTCCGTCGAAAATATTCCAGGAACCGCGGATTCCCAGAAAGTAGCCTGTGAGCGCATCGTTGTAGCTGAGCTCAGAGCCTGAGCTCACCTTCTTGAAGCCGCCGCTCACATAGACTTGGGGCTTGTACCCGGCCCGGGCGACGGTGAGCCGCTCTTTTTCGACCAAGATCTGCTGGCGCTGAGATTTCAGCGAAGGGCGGCGAGCGCGGCCGAGGCTGATGGCGTCCACCAAGGGCATCGGGCGGTAGCTGATTTGCAGCTCTCCGATGCATTCAAAAGAGGGCTTTCCGTCGGGGGCGGCGTCGATCCCAAGTGTCTTGGCAAGCTGGAGGCGAGCGATGAGGTAGTCGTTTTTGGCGCGGATGAGGCCGGGCTTTACGCTGGCCAACTCCACCTCGGCGCGCAGCACGTTAAAGCGCGGCACGGTGCCTGCCTCAAAGCGGTTGGTCGCATCGCGCAGTTGCTGGGCTGCCAGTTCCACGGATTCCTCAGCCACCCCGATGAGGCCCCGCGTTGCCAGCACGCTGGAAAACTGCTGCCTCACCTGGCTCACCACCTTGTCCAGCGTATCGCGCAGGGTGTAGTAGAGCGCGTCCTGGGAAAGCCGCTCCGCTTCGATAGAAGCGCTGACCTTTCCGCCAGAATACAACACCTGCTTCACATCCAAGCTGATGCTCCAAGACTTGTTCTGGGTGCCGATCCTTCCCGCCCCAAACATGGACAACTTCGGATCCATCTGATCGTAGGCCGTGTTGAGCGAAAGATGAGGCAGCGCCTGCGCGCGCACCTCGACGACTCGCCCGCGGGCCCGCTCGATTTCGCGAAGCGCCCGAAGAACCTCGGGATTCTGACGCAAGGCCAGGTTGACCGCTTCTGAGAGCGTCACCTGGCCGCTGAGTTGCCGCACCCGAGGCGCCGTCCCAAATTCAGAAGAAAGCGCAGTGCCGCCTCGCTCGGACTCATTGCTTTTCACAGGGGCAGCAGGGTTCGGTGCGGCAATTGCACTGGGAAAGACCGCTCCACAAAGGAGCGCACAAGTCACCAAGGGGTGGGGTTTCATCGGCGTCTCACTTTGATCCGGATGTGAGGACGGATGCAACCGCCAACCCAACTTAGAGCCCCCGGGCTCCCAGCAGAAAAAGAGCCGCTGCTGTCAAACAACCAGCATACAATCCCCGTAGCTATAGAACCGGTACTCTTCCCGGATGGCCTCGGCGTAGGCCTCCAGGACCAGTTCCCGGCCGGCCAATGCGCTGACGAGCATCAAAAGCGTGCTTTTAGGCAGGTGAAAGTTGGTCAGCAACGCTCCCACCACCCGAAAATCATAGGGCGGGCGGATAAACAGCTCCGTCCGCCCCGACACAGCCGAAAGCGGGCGGCCTGCTGCGGCGCAGCTTTCCAAAACGCGGGCGCTTGTCGTTCCGATGGAGACGATGCGTTTGGCCGCCTCGATTGCGAGGGCCGTCTCCTCGGGCAGCGTGTATCGCTCGGAATGCATCGGGTGTTCATCGAGGCGTTCGACCTGCACCGAGCGAAACGTGCCTGTGCCCACATGCAGGGTGACGAAGGCGTGCGGCACCCGCTCCAACATGCCGGCGGTGAAGTGCAAGCCGGCTGTCGGAGCCGCCACGGAACCTTCCTCGCTAGAGTACACCGTCTGGTAGCGTTCGGCGTCGGCCTCTTCCGGAACCCGCCCTAGGTAGGGTGGGATCGGCAGCTGGCCGACCCTCTCCAGATCAAGGGGGCGCTCAAACTCGAGCAACCTGTCTCCATCGGCAAAAACCTCAAGGACTGTCCCTTGGATCCCACCGGCGACAAAATGATTGCCCACCCTGAGCTTGCGCCCGGGCTTGACCAGGGACCGCCAACGCGTGGGGGAGATTTGTTCCAAAAGGAGCAACTCCATTCGGCCGTCGTCGCTGTAAACCCTGGCTCGGATGACCCGGGTGTTGTTGAGCACCGCCAGATCACCCGGCTGCAGGTACTCAGGAAAATCGGTGAAGCGCCGGTGCTCCCAACGGCCTTCGGTCCTGTGCAGGACGAGCATACGGGCGTCCTCCCGCTGCTCCGGAGGGCGGATCGCAATCAACTCTTCTGGAAGGGCGTAGTCGTAGTCTGCTGCAAATTGGCTCATGTGGGTTGGGAAGCCTGCCACAAAGCCCCAAAACGTGCCAGAGGCGTGCAACCTCAGGGGCCGCGGAGTCCGATTTAGCCGCGTA
Organism: Chthoniobacteraceae bacterium; assembly: GCA_947478975.1. GTDB lineage: Bacteria > Verrucomicrobiota > Verrucomicrobiia > Chthoniobacterales > Chthoniobacteraceae > Chth-196. The sequence goes on along the minus strand of CANJYI010000064.1, from coordinate 6,994 downwards.
TGCCACCATCCGCCCCAGCCCCAGCCCTGAACAAAACTCTCCCTCTGGCCCTTCTCGGCTGGCTGTGCGTTGGATCGTCCGCAATGGGCGGCAAGTCGGATGTTTGGGAACGGGCGCAGACGCGCGCCGTCTTGCCGCTCAAGCAAAGCCCACTGAAGGCGCCGGCAGCGCCCTCGGCAACCGCTCTGACTTTCCCACAGCCACAAATTCCGGCCCCGGTCTTGAGCGCCCACGGAGGGCTGGATGGCGCGTTCCTTTTACGCCCCTGCCCCACCGGCATTTTCGGAGCGCCCGGTTGGGTATGCCCGGCGGTGACCGGGGATCAAGGACGGGAGGCGGCGGCTTCCTTCCGGCGGTAGGCCAGCGGATTGAGCCCCATGGCGCGGCTGAAGGTGCGCGTGAAATGGCTCTGATCGTAAAAGCCGCATTCGAGCGCAATCTCCCCCACAGGCGCGTCTGAGTGCGCGATTTTCCACCGGGCCATCAGGAGCCTCACGCCAAGCACATAAGCCGTGGGCGTCAGGCCGAAACAGCGCCGAAACTCCCGCTGAAACTGGCTCAACGATAGGTTGCAGAGCTGGGCGAGATTCCGAACGCTCTGGTCCTGTCCGTAATCCTTGAGCACCAGGTCCAGCGCGGGCGTCAGCCGCGCGTAAGCTCCGCGCCCTCCTCCCGTGTGGTCATGCGCCCACATCACCCCGGCGAGCCCGACCACCTCGCCCAAACCATTGCGCAGCGGAAATTTGTTGGAGAGAAACCAGCGGGGCAACCCGTCCGCCCCGTGGACAAGCCAGATCCGCTCCAGCAGCGGTTCGTTGGCGCGCATCACCTGTCTGTCCTCCTCGACGTACTGGGCGGCGAGCGCCGGCGGATGAAAATCCGCGTCGCACTTTCCCACCATCGACTCCGGAGTCCGGCACCCGTGCATCTGGGTCATGGCGCGGTTGACCCGCATGAAGCGGTGTTCGGTGTCCTTGGTGTAGAAAAAAACCGATGGAATTGCGTCAAACAGGGCAAGCCACTGGCCAGGGTCTGAGACGGAGGTCCACCAGTTCTGCATGCGGTTTTTATACAAAAACCAGCCGTCCGCTTGCAAGCCGCGGAGGGGCCGCTCTGGTACCTTTTTGAAAGAAACTCCGGACCTATGCTCGACTTCCTCTCTGAACAAAACGGCGGACTCTGCGGCTCAAGCCACCTCAAAAGGCGCGAGTTTCTTCAAGTCGGAGCCCTTTCTGCGCTCGGCCTCTCCCTGCCCCAGTACCTCGCGGCAAAGGAAGCCGGCGCGCTCAAGGCGGGCCACGACGAGCGCGCGTGTATCCTCATTTTCAACCTGGGCGGCCCGAGCCATATCGATTTGTGGGATATGAAGCCCGACGCCCCCTCCGAGGTGCGGGGGCCCTTCTCTCCAATCCGCACCAGTGCGCCGGAAATCCAAATCTCGGAGGTGCTGCCTTTGCACGCCAAGATTGCCCACGAGTTTTCCCTGATCCGCTCCTGCCACCATGACGGTGCGGCAGTCCACGACGCCGGCTGGCAGATCATGCAAACCGGGCGCCGCTTCACCGGCGGAGTCCAAACCCCGCACATGGGCGCAGTCGCAAGCCACCTGATGCAAAAGCGCGGGGACCTTCCTCCTTTTGTGGTCCTACCCGAGCTCATGGGCCGCGGCGGCGGCAACCTGCCCAACGGCCAGGCCGGCGGCTTTTTGGGCAAAGCCCTCGATCCATTTGCGCTAATGGCCGACCCCTCCAAGCCAAACTTCAAGGTGCCCGACCTGCTGCCGCCAGACCTCATCGGAGCGGTGCGCATGGAGCGACGCCAGAAAATGCGCGAGGTTGTCGAGGGCGCGCTCCGGCAGTTTGAAGCGAGCGAAGATGCGCGGCTCATGGACGAGAATTTCCACGCGGCCTTCCGGCTCATGACCAGCGAGCAGGCCCGCGCGGCGTTTGATCTCTCGCAGGAACCGGACTCGGTTCGGGACCGCTACGGCCGAAATCGGTTTGGGCAGTGCTGCCTGCTGGCGCGGCGGCTGGTGGAAAACGGCGTCCGTTTTGTGACGCTCAATACCTTCCTTACGGTCTTTGGCGAGACCACTTGGGACATTCACGGCTCCAAACCCTTCACCTCCATCGACGGCATGAAGAACGTGGTTTGCCCGATGTACGATCAGGCGTATTCGGCACTCATCGAAGACCTCAAACAGCGTGGGATGCTCGCCAACACGATGGTCGCCGCCCTGAGCGAATTCGGACGCACCCCAAAGGTCAACCCTGCAGGCGGGCGCGACCACTGGCCGCAATGCTTCACGGTTTCGTTTGCGGGCGGCGGAGTAAAGGGGGGCCGAGTGATTGGAAAAAGCGATCCGATCGGGGGCTTTCCTGCCGAGCGCCCCGTACTTCCCGGCGACTTGGTGGCCACCGTTTTTCACAGTCTCGGCCTCGACCACGAAAGCTTCCTTCCGGGCCCCGCCGGGCGCCCCTTTCCCTTGGTGGATCTGGGCCGTCAGCCGGTCCGCGAACTCTTCAGCTAAGCGTGCGGCCCGCCGCGTTCCCCCTCCCAACACACGCCCGCGCTGATCCCCCACCCACTCGAACTCAATGCGTTTTCTCTCTTTCCTCTTTGCACTCTGCGCGCTTTTCGGACCGGCCACCGGATCGGCCGCCCCCGCCCAGACGCTGGCCGTCTGGCCCCGCACTCTGGAGCTCCAGCGCACCGGTGAGCGGCACGAACTCCTTGCGGCGTGGGAGGCTTCCAGCTTTCCCAGGGCACTCGCAAGGGACCTCGTTTTTCTGTCAGACAATCCCGCGGTTGCCGAGGTCTCTCCAAGCGGGACGGTCACCGCGCGCGGCACAGGCTCGGCCAGCATCAGTGTGCGGGCAGGCGGACAAACGGTTGCAGTCGCTGTTTCCGTAAAAGCCAATCCGGGGCAGGAGCAATGGAGCTTCAACCGCCACGTTCTGCCCATCCTCAGCAAGGCCAACTGCAATGGCGGCGGCTGCCACGGCGCCCTCGCGGGTAAGGGCGGATTCCGCCTGAGCCTCGCCGCCTACGATCCGGGCGCGGACCATTTGAGCATCACGCGCGACGCACTGGGACGGCGCGTCGAATCCAGCGATCCGCTGCACAGCCTGCTCCTCACCAAACCCACCGCGGCCGCTCCCCACAAAGGTGGGCGGCGGCTCGACACCCGCTCCGAAGACTACCGCATCCTGGCGGAGTGGATCGCCGCCGGTGCAACCGGCCCCAGCGCCGATGAAGCAAAACTCGACCATCTGGAAATGCTTCCCGCGCGCTGGAACGTGGCGCAAAAAGGCGAACGCCTCCGTTTTTTGGTGCGCGCCCACTATGCGGACGGCCGCGTAGAGGACGTTACCCGCTGGGCCAAATTCACCTCCACGGACGAAACCATGCTCCGGGTCACAGACGCCAACGGCGGGGTGGAGGTGACCGGCTCTGGCGAGGGCGCAGTCACAGCGTGGTTCTCCAGCCGCATCGTGCTCAGCCGCGTACTGTCCCCCTTCCCCAACGCCCCGGCTCCCGCAAACCCCCAACCATGGACCGCAAGGAATCTGGTAGACGAAACGGTCAACACCCAGCTCCGCCAGCTCAACCTGGTCCCCTCGCCCGCGGCGGACGATACGACGTTCCTGCGCCGCGCCTCGTTGGACATCGCGGGGGTTCTCCCAAGCCCCGAGGCGGTGCGGACTTTCCTCGCGGACAGCTCCGCGACAAAGCGGGACACCCTCATTGATAAACTGCTGGCCAGCCCAGAATTCACCGACAACTGGACCTACCGCTGGGCGGACATCTTTCTGATCAGCGGCTCCCAGTTGCGGCCCGACGCGGTAAAGGCCTACTACCAGTGGCTCAGGATGCGGGTAGAAAAAAACACCCCCTGGGACAAGCTGGTCAGGGAGCTGGTCACGGCAAAGGGGGAGAGTTTGCAGCAAGGCGCTACAAACTTTTTCGCGGTACATCAGGAGCCGGAAACGATGGCGGAAAACGTCAGCCAGGCGTTCATGGGCCTCTCGATTAACTGCGCCAAATGCCACAACCACCCGCTCGAAAAGTGGACCAACGACCAGTACTACGCCTTCGCAAACCTGTTCGCGCGGGTGCGAGCCAAGGGGTGGGGCGGAGACACTCGCTCCGGGGACGGCAAGCGCACCCTCTACACGGTTGCCTCGGGGGAACTGCTTCAACCCAAGAGCGGCCGGCCCCAGCCAGCAGCTCCCTTGGACGCCCCGGCTCTGCCGGATTCGGAAGGAGTGGACCGCCGCGAAGCCCTCGCCGAATGGCTCACTTCGCCGAAGAACCCGTACTTCACCCGGGCGATCGTCAACCGGGTCTGGGCCGGCTTTTTCGGGCTGGGAATCGTCAATTCGGTGGACGATCTGCGCGCTTCAAATCCTGCCACAAACGAGGCGCTCATGGAGGCCCTGTCCCGCTTTTTGGTCGAACAGCGCTATGACCTCAAAGCGCTCATGCGTCTGATTCTGCAAAGCGCCACCTACCAGCGCTCCAGCGAGACGGTCCCAGGCAATGAGGCGGATTCGCGCTACTTCGCGAGGTACTACCCCCGCCGGCTCACGGCCGAGGTGCTCAGCGATGCGATCTCCACCGCTACCGGAGCTCCGGACGAATACACCGAACTTTTGATGGAGGACGGCAGCACCCAGAAGACAGAAGCCTACCCCAAGGGCAAGCGGGCCCTCCAACTGGCGGACTCCTCGGTGAAGTCGTATTTCCTCAAGACGTTCGGGCGCAACCAGCGCGCGATCACCTGCGAGTGTGAACGTTCCAACCAGCCCAGCATCGTGCAGGCGCTCCACCTGTCCAATGGCACCACGCTCAATGGAAAGCTCGCAGCAAAGGAGGGTGTCTTGGACCGGCTTCTTGCGGGAAACCCCACCCATCCGGAGTTGGTAGAAGCAGCCTACCTGCAGTGCCTCGGCCGCCCGCCGCAACCGGGCGAAAAGGCCGCCTATCTCAGCCTCCTCGACGCCGCTCCCGCCAAGGACCGGCGCGCCGCGGCCGAGGACCTCTTCTGGGCGCTGCTGACCAGCCGCGAATTCCTTTTCCAGCATTAAACTGCCATGGAAACCATGTACAAAATGCTCCCATCCGCCGCCACCCTCGGCCTTTTGCTTTCGGGTTTTGCGGCCCTTCCCGCAGCCGCCGTCCCCGACTTCCACGCAGATGTCGCGCCCATTCTTCGTGATTACTGCTCCGCCTGCCATTCGGGCAAGGAACAGGAAGGAGAACTCAACCTTGAGACCTTTGCCGCCCTCAAAAAGGGCGGTGAACACGGCTCGCCCCTCTCCGCAAAGGCGGGCGAACCCGCGCTTATGGGCAAGGTCATCCGCGGCAAAAAGCCGGCGATGCCCCCAAAAAAGGAGCCCCAGCCCACGGAAGCCGATCTCCTTGTGCTCGAGGCCTGGCTCAAGGCAGGCGCCCCCGGTCCCACCGCCCCGGACGTGTCGATTCTGACGCTGGTGACGGTCCCTGATTTGCCGCTCAAAAAGCCCGCCCCCAAGGCGCTCACCGCTCTGGCGGTTTCCCCCGATGGACGCACCCATGCCGTCGCCCGTTACGGCGTCGTTGAACTGCTCGAAACTCTCGGTGGGACCGTCCGCCGGCGGTTTGAAGGGTTGCCCGGAAAGGTCACGCAGCTGGCGTTTTCACCCGACGGCGGCCGCCTAGCCGCGGCCACGGGTGTCGCCGCCATCAGCGGGGCAGTGCAGTGCTGGAACCTCGCAGGTGACGCCTCGCCCATGCTCTTCGAAGGCGCCCACCGGGATCTGGTTTACGCCGTCCGCTGGTCGCCGGATGGCCGCACCCTTGCCACCGGGGGGTACGACGCCAAGATCATCCTCTGGGACGCTGCCTCTGGAAAACCGGTTCGGAGCCTCGCCGGACACAACGGCGCGATTTTTTCGCTGGCCTTCAGCCCGGACGGAACACTGCTTGCGAGCGCCAGCGCGGATCAAACGCTCAAGGTATGGCGCGTGCGCGACGGCGAGCGCCTCGACACCCTCAAGGAGCCGCAGGGCGAGCAGTTCAGCGTGTCCTTTACGCCGGACGGTAAGCATCTAGTGGCGGCCGGCGCCGACCGCCGCATCCGCATCTGGACGCTTAAAAGCCGGGAGAAAACCGAGCTCAACCCACTGCTTGAGTCGCGCTATGCCCACGAGGCGGCGATCATCTCGATTAGCGTTCTCCCCTCTGGGGACCGGGTGCTGAGCGCGGCTCTCGACCGTTCGCTGAAGTTGTGGAGCCTGCCGGGCTTGGACCTTTTGGAAGTCCTGCCTCCACAGCCGGACACCGTTACCTCGCTCCAACAACTGCCCGGCGATGGAGTCTTGCTGGCAAGAATGGACGGCTCCACCGGAACGCTCATCCTTGGCAAGCCCTCCCCTGCCGCCCAGAACGCGCCCGCCACAACGCTCACCAATCCCGACAAGGCGTCGATCGCGGGTGCTGACGTCACGGCGCCCAAAACAGTCCAGCCGTTCCTTACAGAGCAGGAGCCCAACAACCGCGTGGTGGAAGCTCAGCCCATTACGCTTCCGGCGGAAGTCCGGGGGAGCATCAGCCAACCCGGCGATGTGGACACCTTTCGGTTCGACGCCCGCAAGGGGGAAGACTGGGTCTTCGAAGTGTTTGCTGACCGCGAAAAATCGACCCTCGATTCGCGGATCGAGGTCCTCGATTCCACGGGAAAACCCATTGAACGGGTCGTTCTCCAATCCCTGCGCAGTTCGTGGCTTTCCTTCCGGGGCAAAGACTCCACCACCTCCGGGGACTTCCGCGTCCAACATTACCCGGAGATGGAGCTCAACGAGTTCCTCTATTGCAACGGCGAGGTGGTCAAACTCTGGATGTACCCGCGCGGCCCGGACTCGGGGTTTCTAGTCTACCCCGGGTCCGGCTCACGCCACTCCTTCTTTGGGACGACCCCCATCGCCCACCCCTTGGGCGAGGTCGTCTACAC
>CANJYI010000063.1 GCA_947478975.1 Chthoniobacteraceae bacterium | reverse complement strand
ATTCCAGCCGGTAGCGCACCGTTCCCTCGGTGAAAGACTGCATGATATGGCGGGCGGGCCCAGAGGCGATGATGGCGGCCAGCGCGCGCGGATCCAGGGGCGAGTCGGGGCCGTCCCGCAAGGGAAGCTCGCCGAGCGGAAAAACCAGCGTACTGAAACAACGAAGCCCGTAGATATTGTTGAGCGAAAAAACTTTATCGGGAACAAGCTCGATTCTCTCCGCGTCCTGGCGGCCGATCCGGAAAACACCCTTCAGCGCGGCGGACTGGTTCAGTTCCTCGACGACGAAGGGCGTCAGACCGCTGCGGCATTGCAGCACGACCCGGATGCCCTCGAGCTTTTTGAGCGGGGCGTCCAACGCCAGCGAGCCGGCGCCCTCTTTCCGGGCAACGTTCGCCTTCAACTGCTGTACGGACACGCCAAGGCGGCCGCCTTGGTCCGCGGCGCCCATCTCGAGAGTGGCCTTGCCGCCGATCCTGCTCAGGGTCTGCACAAGCGCCCTGTCTTCTCTTTCGCTCGCGGCCTTGCCCACCAGCGCAAGCAACTCATGCTCCTCCGCCTCGCCCGCGCCGAGTTTCGGAAGCGCTGCCATTGCGTAGCGCCTCACCTTCTCTGTGGGGTCGGAAAGCAGCCCTCGCAGCCAGTTGCGCGCCTGCTGTTTCTGGGCCGGGGAGCCCGTTTCCGAAAAGACCACCCCCACCGCCCGGACCACCGAAACCAACTGCATGCGCTCCGGAGGAGGTGCCGCGTCAAATCCAGGGACCTCGCGCGTCCAAAGCTGATCGCAACTCAGCAGCCTCAGTTGCTGGTAATGGGCCCTGAGACGGTCACTGGAGCTGTTTGTCATTTGTGATAATTTAAGGCCCTTTTCTTTGAATTGAATGTTAATTTTCCAAAAGGTCCGGCCAGGCGCTGCGCACACCCCGGCCGCAGCCGTCCCGGGCCCGAAAGCCGTTTCTCCGCCGTTTCCCGCTGTCCCTCCGACCGACAGCTCCCTCGGCCGGCCTGTGTTGGCATACATGTTTAACACTTGCCCAAACTAGTGCTTTTGAGAGGTTAGGGGCCTTTGTCTCACCCGTCTCAATTCGCAAATGGAGCCGTCTTTCCAAATCCACGTCCGCACGCCTGAAGGCGCCTATTCGCTCGCGCTGGGGCCTGGCGAATTCAGCGTCGGAAGCGATCCGCTGTGTGCCATTGCCCTCGCCATTGCCGGCGTTTCCCCGCGTCACGCGACCCTCTGGCTGGAAGCCGACCGCCTGCAGGTGGAGGATCTGGGGACCCGGGCGGAGACGCTGGTCAACGGATACGATATTAGCGGCCGGGTGGAGGTCGCATACCCCGCGACCCTCCAATGCGGCCCGGCAGTGCTCGAGGTCGACCTGGCGGCGGAGGACGCTTCCGCTGACTCCGGGGAGGAAGCCGTGCCGTACGCCACGGCGGTGGAGGCTGTCACGCCCGACGCCGCAACCGCTGCCATGGGTCCGCGGGCAGCCTTGGTGCAGGTGGAGTACGCGCTGCGCGGCGAGATCGCCCGCGGCGGCATGGGCCGGATTTATTGCGGAGAGGATCCGCAGCTCAAGCGCGAGGTTGCCGTCAAAATCAGCGGGGTCGGGGGGAGCGGGGATCCGCGCTTCATGCGCGAGGCCGAGGTGCTCGCGAGCCTGGCACACCCCAACATCGTACCGATTCACGCCATCGGGCAGGACGACGACGGCTTCCAGTTCTACAGCATGAAGCTGGTCAAGGGCCGGACGCTGCAGTCTATCGTCAACGCACTCAGGGCGGGGGAGGCGGACATGGCGAAGGTATTTACCCGCGGACATTTGCTTTCGGTCTTTAGGAAGGTTTGCGATGCGGTTGCATTTGCCCACGCCCGGCGGATCCTGCACCGGGACCTGAAGCCCGAGAACATCATGGTGGGGGAGTTTGGTGAGGTTCTGGTCATGGACTGGGGGCTGGCGAAGGTGATTGGCGAAACGGAAATTGCCTCTCCTGCCGGAGGGACGCCCGGAGCGGATGCCGCCGCAGATGAAGAGGTAGATCTCGGCATGACCATGGAAGGCGAGGTCTTGGGCACCCCCCAGTACATGTCTCCGGAACAGGCGCTTGGAAGGCTTTCGGAACTGGACGAGCGTTCCGACATTTATTCTCTCGGCGGAGTGCTCTATGCGATCCTGACCTACCTTCCGCCGGTCGAGGGCAAGACCCTGGAGGAGGTCCTCACGCGGGTGCGCGCAGGCGAGATCAGCGCCATGGGCAGCCGCAAGGGGAAAGCGCTTGGGGCAAACCCAACCAAGGAGCCTCCCGCAGAAATGGGTGGCGGAATCCCGGATGCGCTCCGGGCGGTGACACGAAAGGCGATGGCGCTGGACCGCATGGAAAGATACGGCAGCGTCCGCGATTTCATCGGGGACATCGACGCCTTCCAGCACGGGTTTGCCACGCAGGCGGAGCGCGCGGGTCCGCTGCGCCAGATCCAGCTGCTGGTGCAGCGCCACAAGGGCTTTGCTGCGATGCTGACTCTGCTGCTGCTTTTCGGCGTTGGCTTTGCGGTCAAACTGTTCGCGAGCGAGCGCATCGCCACGGAGAACGCCCAACGCGCCGAACAGAGCGCAACCCTCGCCAGGGAAAGTGCGGAGCAAGCTCTGCGGGAAAGGGAGTCCGCCCGCCGTGCGGCGACAACGGCGCTCATCGCGCTGGCGGAGGCTGCGGAACGCGAATTGGACGGAGAGGAAATGCAGCGCACCCTGGCCGAAATCCCGCTGGAACTGCGGGAACAGAAGTGGGAGTACCTCAACGGCAAGCTCGATACAGCCGACCTCAAGGTCACCGCCAAGGACGGCGCCGGCTGGATGAGCATGGTGGCCCACCCGCAGAAGCCCGGTACGATGGTGACCCTCCAGTCCAACGGCTGGGTGAGGACCCTCGACCTGCGCTCCGGCGAGGTCACGAATATCCTGAAAGCCCCTCCCGTCGGTCTCCTCGAGCTGGTGGCCTTTTCGGCGGACGGCAGGATTGCCCTCGCGCGGGGAGTCAGAGAGGGTGGCAACCTGAAGGGTGTTGTCTTGGAAGTTTCGCAGCCTGACGGCAAGAAGGGACCCTCCATCAAACTGGAAGCGTGCAATGCTCTGCGCCTGAGCTTCAGTCCGGACGGCAAACAGCTCCTGGGCGAATACCGTCTTAACGCGGGAGGGAGCCAGCAGTTGCAGGCGTGGAATGCACAGACCGGCGCCAGCCTCTGGAGCCACTCCCCTGGTTCTCCAGCCGTTGCGGAGTATTCAGAGGACGGAAAGGTTCTACGGGTGTTTCCGGAGCGGGAAAATCTCAGGGAACTGGACGCCCAGACTGGACAGCCGGCTCGGGAAATGGGGAAGGTCCCGTGGCCTGCCACCTATGGTTCCATCGTTTCCAGCGTACATTACGCCGCCCCTTCGGATTGGTCCGCACTCTTTGTCTACCAGGCCTCCCCGGCGAAGTTTTTGAGGCGTTATGAGAGTGCCACGGGAAAGCTCCTGTTTGAAAACCGCGTTCTGGAACTGCGGGGAATCGGGTACCTGCAAGATTCGGGCACGCTTGTAACGCTTGGGCTGCGCTCGGACCGGTGCGTGGTTTTGCAGTATTGGCACGGCCAGACGGGGATGCTGATCAAGTCGATCCCCCTGCTCGGAGAGCTCAAGGGGGGCTGGCGCCTTGTCGTCAACAAGAAGTCGGGGGACGTGGCGGTCATCAACGGGACCAAGCTGAGAGCCTGGAACTTCCGTCTTTCCAAGCCCACCCAAGTGATGCCGGCAAACCACAAGCGCGCGTTTGCCTTCGCCGGTGAGCCTTGGATGGTTGCCCGCGTCCAACAAAAGGGGCCCGCCTGGTTTCTGGAACTTTTGGATATACGCCTCCAGGGCTTTGAGAAAAAGCCGCTCGCCTCCTCTCCTGCTCCCGTGGGCGCGTACGCCATGGTAACCAGCAACCAGGATGGCTCGATCTTGGCAACCTCGGGCAATCCAACACGCGTCTTCAGACGGAAGGATTCCGCCCTCATCGATCTGTTTGGAGGACAACTCCCCCAGGATGGGAGCCACTTCCAGTTGAACAACTTCGGCACCAAGCTCTGGACTGGACACGGAGTTTTTGAGAGCACCTCAGGAAAGCTGATTTGCAAGATGGACCGCACAGGAGTGGAGTTTCCGCCGACGGGGGCGGGTGCTTCCGCGTGGCTGAACTCCAACCAGATTGTGGAGATTGCGCTGGTGAAGGCAGAGTGGCAGGGCGCTCCGCCCGATGCCGTCGAACGCGCCATTCTCCTCTGGGACGCCACCACAGGCGAGCGCCTTGTGACCGCCTACGCACCGGACGCCACTTCCCTGTGCGTCTCTCCCGATGGAAAACAGCTGGCTGAAGCAGGGGCCGACATGCGCATCAGAATCCGAAGCGCCGAGACCCTTGCAGTTGAGAAGGAGTTTCGTGCCCACGACGGCGCCCTCACGGATGTCGCGTGGCATCCCAAGCAGCCTCTGCTGGTGAGCGCGTCGGAGGATCTGAACGTACGCTTCTGGAGTCTGAAAACCGGCATTCAACTGGGCGAACTGCACGGAATCGCATCCCAGCCTGAACAGCGCCCCGAGCGGCTTACCATCAGTCCGAACGGCCAGTTTCTGGGCGTCCGCAGCGTTGCATTCGGGGTGGGTTTTTTCGAGCCGCCGGCATTCCAGCCGGCGAAGAAGTAGACATCTACGACTGGCTCCAAGGCTCCCCCGGCGGGCAGGTCCAAACCACGCCCCAAGGGAGCTTGATGCGTTTGTCTCAGGGTTCCCAGTGGATTGCCAGTCAGCGGGGGGAGCGTCTTCTGCAGCAACCAATAATTGCCGGCCGGACCGCGCATCCCAAGGGGTTTTGAGGATCACCCCTTGTTTGCAAAAAAAGTGTAGTAACTGCCCGCCGCAAAAAACGTGCCGTCTTCGTGTGAAGCCAGCATTGCCGCCACCCAGGCACGTCCCTCCTCTTCGGGAAGGATGCCAAGCGCAGGAATGAGCCGCGCAAAACCCCGCACGCTGGAGAGCCAAAAATCCCCCCGTCCACATTCCGAAAAAATTTCGGAGCAATGCCGCTCCAAGCTAAATCCGGCAGCCTTCAAGAGCTTCGGCAGCTGCCGGCAGATGTCCGGATGTGTCGCGATCGCCTCCGCCAACCTTTTATCTGTCGCAAGCATTCTCGCGTATTCCGGCAGTCCGTAGGTGGTGCTCGCATGATCTGCGTCAAAAACAATTAGGGAACCGCCAGGCTTCAAAACTCGGTGCGCTTCCCGCAGCAGCGCCTCAGGTTCCACCACGTGACTCAAAAGCGTGTGCATGGCGATCACATCAAAATCCGAGTCACCGAAGGGAAGACTTCCTGCGTCTACTTTTCGCCACAGAATCCGCGAGCCGGGACTCAGCACCCCGGCTGCATCCAAGAGCCGTTGGCTGACGTCCGCCCCCACCAAAACGGAACCCGGGTGCAGATTGCTCTCGAAGGCGCGGGCCACCACTCCGGTGCCGCAGCCCAAATCCAGGACCCGCAGCGGCACGTCCGTCGTGACGTGTTTGAGGTATGCCCCAATCATTCGGGCAAACACCGGATGCTTTCCGCGTTCTTCCAACCGGGTCACCATCGCCTGGATTGTCGTATCGCTCTGCTGGTCGGGGTTGTTGTAGGGATCCATTTTTGCAAGCTGCCTGTTTGATTGCAGGCAAGGCGTAGTCGGGGCACCCAGCGGATTCATAATTGAACGTCGGGATTCTGACGCTTTTTGAAGAGATCCGTTTCGTCGCAGGTGTCCCGAGTGTCCGAATCCGACACAGCGTGTGCTGATATGTCGATGCCAAAGCTGCGTCCTACACACGCCATCCGCAACAGGTGTCTGCGCCAAGACCCATCGCCGGCGGCCTCGTAACGGTGCCGGCGCAAATGAACAGGGGGGGCGGGGGCGCGTTGAACCACTCAGGAATCCCGAACCCCTTGGCTCAGAAAGTCCGGGACAGGATCCTTGATGCACCGCCGCGGGAACGCCCCCAAATCAAACCAGGATACACGACGCCCCGCCCTGGCCGCGCACCACGGGGATCTGCACTGGGAGAGGATCCAATATTCCGCTTACATGCTGAGGTCACCCCAACCTTGTGGCCCGTCAGCTGCCGATCACTCGGCGTTTTCTTGGCCGTCGGAAAAACGTCACCCACTGAAAACGGCGGAGGACCAAAAAACAAAGCGCCGGACCCCTTTCGGAATCCGGCGCGTTTGAACTTCAGGCTTTGAGGCCTTGGACTGGCTTAGTAGTCCATTCCGCCGTGCCCGTGATGCGGGTCACCTGCGGGAGCGGACTTCTTCTCAGGCAACTCGGTCACGATCGCTTCGGTCGTGAGGAGCAGGCCGGAGATGGAGGCTGCGTGCTGGAGCGCGCTGCGGGTGACCTTCGTGGGGTCGACCACACCGGCTTTGACGAGGTCGATCCATTCGCCAGTGGCGATGTTCAGACCTTCGGCACCCTTGCGGCGCTTGGCTTCGCTGACGATCAGCGCGCCTTCGAGGCCGGCGTTGTCGGCGAGCTGGCGCAAAGGCGCTTCGATCGCACGACTGACGATGGCTGCACCGATCTTCTCGTCGCCATGGAGGTCGAGCTTGTCGATGACCTTCTGGGCGCGGATGAGTGCGACACCGCCGCCGGGGACGATCCCCTCTTCGACGGCTGCGCGCGTGGCGTGCAGGGCGTCTTCGACGCGGGCCTTCTTTTCCTTCATCTCGGTTTCGGTGGCTGCACCGACGTGGATGACGGCCACACCGCCTGCGAGCTTGGCGAGACGCTCCTGGAGCTTCTCACGATCGTAGTCGGAAGTGGTTTCTTCGATCTGGCGGCGGATCTGGGACACGCGGCCCTGGATGTCAGCCTGCTTGCCGGAACCTTCGACGATGGTGGTGTTTTCCTTGTCGATGGTGATGCGCTTGGCCTTGCCGAGGTCTTCGAGGCCGAGGTTTTCGAGCTTGAGGCCGAGGTCTTCGGTGATGAGACGGCCGCCCGTGAGGACAGCGATGTCTTCCATCATCGCCTTGCGGCGGTCGCCAAAGCCGGGGGCCTTGACGGCTGCGATCTGCAAGGTGCCGCGGAGCTTGTTGACCACGAGGGTCGCGAGCGCTTCGCCTTCGACGTCTTCGGAGATGATGAGGAGGGGCTTGCCGGTCTTGGCAACCTTCTCAAGCAGGGGAAGGATGTCCTTGAGGCTGGAGATCTTCTTCTCGTGAAGGAGGATGTAGGGCGACTCGAGGATCGCTTCCATGCTCTCGGAGTTGGTCACGAAGTACGGGGAGATGTAGCCCTTGTCGAACTGCATGCCTTCCACAACGGCGAGCGTTGTTTCGATCGACTTGGCTTCTTCCACCGTGATGGTGCCGTCCTTGCCGACCTTGTCCATCGCGTCAGCGATGATGTCGCCGATTGCGGAGTCCCAGTTGGCGGAGACGGTCGCGACCTGTGCGATTTCGGTGCGGTCCTTGACCTTCTTGGAGATCTTGCCGAGTTCGGCCACGATCGCTTCGACAGCCTTCTGGATGCCGCGCTGCAAGGAGGTGGGGTTTGCGCCCGCCGTCACGTTCTTGAGACCTTCGCGGTAGATGGCTTCCGCCAACACCGTTGCAGTCGTGGTGCCGTCGCCGGCCATGTCGCTGGTCTTGGAAGCGACTTCGCGCACCAACTGGGCGCCCATGTTTTCATAGGGGCATTCCAGTTCGATCTCCTTGGCGACGGTGACGCCGTCCTTGGTGATGGTGGGGGATCCGAACTTTTTGTCCAGAATCACGTTGCGTCCGGCCGGCCCGAGGGTCGCCTTGACGGTCTTTGCGAGTTTTTCAACGCCGCGCAGCAGGGCGTGCCGGGCTGCTTCGTCGAAGAGGAGTTGTTTTGCTGCCATAGTATTTGAGTACTTTTAGGGTGCGTGTTGGGTTGGTTTGAATGATCCGGGGTTAGCCAAGGATCCCGAGGATGTCGTCTTCGCGGAGCAGAAGATGCACTTCTCCGTCCAGCTTCACTTCGGTGCCGCCGTACTTGGAGATGATGACCTTGTCACCCTTCTTGACGGTGAACTCGATCTTCTTGCCGTGATCGTCATGCTTGCCGGTGCCGATGGCGACGACGAGCGCTTCCTGCGGCTTTTCCTTGGCGGTGTCGGGGATGATGATCCCGCCTTTTTTGACTTCCGTTTCCTCGATCGGTTTCACGAGAACCCGATCACCGAGGGGGCGAATTTTAACGCTCATGGTGGTCTATTGCTTTGGTTGGTTGGTTTTGGGTTTCAGGTTTACGCAGCCCGCCGGAAGCTCCCGCAATCGCGGTGCCTGCCGGCGGGCAGGGTAAA
The DNA here is from genome assembly GCA_947478975.1 of Chthoniobacteraceae bacterium. Classification (GTDB taxonomy): domain Bacteria; phylum Verrucomicrobiota; class Verrucomicrobiia; order Chthoniobacterales; family Chthoniobacteraceae; genus Chth-196. The sequence continues at coordinate 1,881 of CANJYI010000063.1, read as the reverse complement.
GTTTTTTGAGGTTCTGCCTCAGGAATGCTTCTTCTTGTCGTCGTCGACGACTTCGAACTCGGCGTCGACCACGTCGCCCTTGGCGGCCTTCTTGCCCGCCGTGGCGCCCGCGGTTTCGCCTTCGTGCCCTTCGTGGCCCGCGTCAGCGGTCGCCCCTGCCGCGCTGCTCAAATCAGCAGCCACCGACTGGAACTGGTTCTGCAGATCCGTGTAGGCCGTCTTGATGGCCTCCACGTCAGAGCCCTTGAGGGCGGTGCGGACCGTTTCCACGGCCTTCTCCACGCCCGAGCGCTTGTCCTCGGGCAGCTTGTCGCCCGATTCCTTGATCTGCTTCTCGCACTGGTAGGCCAGGTTGTCCGCGTTGTTGCGAACCTCCGCCTCCTCGCGCGCCTTCCGGTCGTCTTCCGCATGTGCCTCGGCCTCGCCCTGCATGCGCTCGACCTCCTCCTTGCTCAAACCGCTGGAACCGGTGATGGAGATTTTCTGCTCTTTGCCGCTGCCCAGGTCCTTTGCGGATACGTTCAGGATGCCGTTGACGTCGATGTCGAAGGTCACCTCGATCTGTGGCATTCCGCGCGGGGCGGGCGGCAGCCCGTCGAGCTTGAAGGTGCCGAGCTGCTTGTTGTCGCGGCTCATCGCCCGTTCACCCTGGAGGATGACGATTTCCACACCCGGCTGGTTGTCGCTGTAGGTGGAGAAAATCTGCGCCTTCCGGGTCGGGATGGTCGTGTTGCGGCCGATCATCGGAGTGGCCACGCCGCCCGCCGTTTCAATGGCGAGGGTCAGCGGCGTCACGTCTAACAGGAGCACGTCCTTGACCTCGCCGCGCAATACCCCGCCCTGAATGGCGGCGCCAACGGCCACCACCTCGTCAGGATTGACGCCCTTGTGCGGTTCCTTGCCGATGATCGCACGCGCGGTGTCGACCACCTTGGGCATGCGGGTCATCCCGCCCACGAGCACCAGTTCGTCCACGTCCTTTTCCGACAGCTTTGCGTCGGCCAAGCAGGCCCGGACCGGCTTCATCGTACGCTCAAAGAGGTCGTCGGTGAGCTGTTCCAACTTGGCGCGGCTCAGTCCTTTTTGAATGTGCTTCGGTCCGGTCTGGTCCGCCGTGATGAAGGGCAGGTTGATCTCGTACTGTTGGGAAGAGGAAAGGGCGATCTTGGCCTTCTCCGCCTCTTCCTTGACGCGCTGTACGGCGTCGGGCTGCTTGGTAAGGTCGATTCCGGAGTCCGCCTTAAACTCGGCGAAAATCCAGTCCATGAGCCGGTTGTCCCAGTCGTCACCGCCCAGATGGGTGTCGCCGTTGGTCGCCTTCACTTCGAAGACGCCGTCGCCGATTTCCAACACGGAGATGTCGAAGGTGCCGCCGCCGAGGTCATACACAGCGATTTCCTCGTCCTTCTTCTTGTCCAGTCCGTAGGCGAGGGAGGCGGCCGTGGGCTCGTTGATGATGCGCAGCACTTCGAGGCCGGCGATCTTGCCCGCGTCCTTGGTGGCGTTGCGCTGCGAGTCGTTGAAGTAAGCGGGCACCGTGATTACGGCCTGCGTGATCTTTTCACCCAGCTTGGCTTCGGCGTCGGCCTTCAGCTTGCTGAGGATCATCGCGCTAATCTCCGGCGGCGAGTAGGTGCGGGTGTCGGCCCCCACGGTCACCTGGATGTGCGCGTCGCCGTTGGCGGCCTTGACCACCTTGTACGGAACCCGGTGGAGTTCGCTCTGCACTTCTTCGAACTTGCGCCCCATGAAGCGCTTGACCGAGAAGATCGTGTTTTGAGGATTCGTGACGGCCTGCCGCTTGGCGGCCTGCCCAATCACGCGTTCGCCCGTTTTGGTGAAGGCGACCACAGAGGGGGTGGTGCGCGCGCCTTCGCTGTT
>CANJYI010000062.1 GCA_947478975.1 Chthoniobacteraceae bacterium | reverse complement strand
TGCGTTATTTTTTCGGGGGGAACGCGAGCGTGGCGGTGGTGGTACTCCTGTTGATTTTGACCTTCCTGCTCAAGGAGGGGGCCGGTTTTTTCGGCCAAAACCAGACCAACCTCGTGGTCTACCGGCAGGCCGGACTGGAGTTTGTGGACCTGATGCGGGTTCCAATGGAGGATTTTTCGGGTCTGACCCGTGCGGTGAGCGACGTTCGTTTGAAGTATTTTAAGCGCCTGACCGCTGCTGGGAAGGACGCGGCGGCGGCCAACAATGCCCTTGCCGATTTTGATGCCTTTGCGTTGTCCCTGAGCGGGGCGGCTTCGGAGCCGAGGGGGCTGGTGAGCGACCTGACGGAGGCAGCCTCCGGCGTGAAGACCCGGGCGCAGGTGGCGGCGGATATGGTCGAAAAGCGGGCGATGCTCGAGCGGGTGGGGAGGGCTGAGGAAGCCAAGGACGTGAAGGTGGAGTTGTTGGACTACGCGGCCGAGGCGAAGGTACTTCAGGGAGCGGCTTCCGGCTGGACTCCCGCGGTGGAGGACATGCGTTCGAAGTTGGACACGGCCATTGCAACGGCCAGAGGCGCGGAATGGGCGAAGGGGGATCCGGATCTGGAGCGTGTGCTCAAGAGGGCCGAGAAGTTCAACAAGGACTTGGCCCTCGTGGCGCCGCGCATGGCGGCCTGGCGGTGGGACGTGCCGGTTCCTTTTTCCGCGGCGGTCAGCGCCTTTTTGTTCGGGCGGGACTGGTTGACGGCGAGTTTCTGGCAGGATTGGTACGGGATGCTTCCGTTGGTGACGGGTTCCTTGCTGGTGGCATTGATCGCAATGGTGGTGGCTGTGCCCTTCGCGATTTCGGCGGCCATCTACATCTCGGAGGTGGCCACCTCGCGGGAGAAGGCGTTGATCAAGCCGTACATTGAGTTCATCTCGGCTATTCCCTCGGTGGTGCTGGGCTTTTTCGGGATCGCCGTGCTGGGGACGGCGCTGCGGAGCCTTTCCCAGGTGGAGGCGCTTAGCTGGATTCCCGGTTTTCCCATGTCTGAGCGCCTGAACGCGCTGACGGCTGGGTTGCTCCTGGCATTTACTGCCATTCCTACGATTTTTTCGCTGGCCGAGGACGCCCTGACCAACGTGCCGAAGCATTTTAAGGAGGCGAGTTTTGCGCTGGGGGCAACGCGGTTTCAGACCCTGGTGCGGGTGCTGATTCCCGCCTCCCTCTCTGGGATCATTTCCGCGGTGCTTCTGGGTTTTGGGCGGGTGATTGGGGAGACAATGGTGGTGCTGCTTTGCGCCGGAAACCGGATTGCGATCCCGGATTTCACTGAGGGAATGGGGGCCTTCTATCAACCGGTGCACACCATGACCGGTATCATCGCGCAGGAAATGGGCGAAGTGGCGCAGGGTTCGATCCATTACCGGGCCCTTTTCATGGTGGGGATCATCCTGTTTTTGCTCTCCCTTTTGATCAACTACATCGCCCAGCGGGTGGTGCGCAAATACCGGATTTCCATCGGCTAGGCTGCGTTGCGGTCCGTTCCCTGAGGTCCGCCCTTTCTCTTTCTTATGAAACATTCCATTGGAAGCCATCCCTTCACCACGCCGCCCGTCGGGGCCGCGCGGGTGGAGAAAGTCGCCTTTCAGGTCTTCCGTCTGGCCACCTACTCCATCCTCTTGGCTGCCACGCTGATTTTCGGGATTATTTTTGCCAAGGGCTCACAGACCATCTTTGTCCGGGAGTTCCCGTTTGTGAATGTGGCCTTTCTCACACAGTCGCCCGAGACCCTCCACGTCTTCGAGCACGAGGGGCAGCGGCACGAGCTCGGGGACCGTGCTTTCCGCGCCTACATGGAGAAACGGGACAATCCGACCATCAAAGAGGAGAGCTACGTGTACAGTGCCGGCGGGATCTTTCCGTGCATTGTGGGCACGTTCTTTTTGGTGGTCGGCTCGATGGCCATCGCGCTGGTGGTGGGCATCAGCGCTGCGGTCTTTCTCAACGAGTACAGCCGGGGTGGCCCGCTTGTGGAACTGCTGCGGCTGGCGATTCTCAACCTCGCAGGGGTGCCTTCCATTGTGTTCGGTCTGTTCGGATTCGGCCTCTTCGTGCTCTTTGCACCGGTGTTTGGAGCGGCGCCTGTCGTAGGGAGTTTTTCGCTGCCGCTGGGTTTCTGCTACTTGAACTTCACCGGCTGGGGGGTGTCCTTGCTTTCGGGATGGTTTACGCTGGCATTCATGGTGTTGCCGGTCGTCATTACGGCGAGCGAGGAATCGCTCAAAGCCGTGCCCAAGGGCTTCCGTGACGGTTCGCTGGCGCTCGGAGCGACCCAGTGGGAGGCGATCCGCACCAACGTTCTGCCGTATGCGCTCCCCGGGATTCTGACCTCCTCGATTTTGGGAATCGCCCGGGTGGCCGGCGAGACGGCCCCTATCATGTTTACTGCCGCCTATGTGGTGCGCGACCGGTTGCCGTGGCAGGTGGACAAGGCCGTGGACGTGCTCTTTCAGGGGGTCATGGCGCTGCCCTACCACATCTACGTGGTGTCCTCCAAAATCCCGCAGAACGAATACACCGAGCGGGTGCAGTTCGGAACGGCGTTTGTGTTTTTGGCCGTCGTGCTTTCCATCGCTCTCTCGTCCGTGATTCTTCGGAACCGGATGCGGGCGCGTTACCGCTGGTAACCTGAGTCCGAAGCTTCTCAACCCCAATCATCCTGTGAAAACTGACACTGCCGCGGGCTCGCTGACCCCTGTTATTCCCGCCATTCCGGCACCTCCGATGATCGAGGTGGATGCCGTGGATTTCTATTACGGAAAATCCAAGGCGCTGCACAATATTTCGCTCAAGATCCCGGCCAAGCAGGTTACGGCCTTCATCGGGCCCTCGGGATGCGGGAAATCGACACTGCTGCGGTGCTTCAACCGGATGAACGACCTCATTGATGGGGCCCGGATCGGCCAGGGAGAGGTGCGCATCCAGGGGGTGAACATCTACGATCCCCAGGTGGACGTCATCGCTCTGCGCCGACAGGTGGGGATGGTGTTCCAGAAGTCCAACCCGTTTCCGAAGAGCATCTACCAGAACGTCTCCTACGGCTTGGAGCTACAGGGCATCGCCGACAAAAAGCGTCTGGATGTGGCGGTGGAAAAGAGCCTGCGCGGCGCTGCTCTGTGGGACGAGGTGAAGGACAGGTTGCACTCGAGCGCGCTGGGGCTTTCTGGAGGCCAACAGCAGCGTCTGTGCATCGCGCGTGCCATCGCGGTGGAGCCCTCGGTGATCCTGATGGACGAGCCCTGTTCGGCGTTGGATCCGATCGCCACCAGTAAGGTCGAGGAGCTCATCCAGGTGCTCAAAAAAGAGTACACGATTGTGATCGTCACTCACAGCATGCAACAGGCCGGGCGGTGCTCCGACCAGACGGCGTTTTTCTACATCGGGAAGCTGATCGAGGTGGACGCGACCGAGAAGATTTTCACCCAGCCAGGGCACCAGCAGACGGAGGACTACATCACTGGCCGGTTTGGCTAGGAGTTGCCGTTGCTGGAGGGCGGCGGGCTGATTTTGTTTTGTAATTTGGACTATTTTTAAAATTCATGAGCGTCTACTGGGAACAACATTTGAACGACATCCGCGAGCAACTCCTCATGATGAGCGGGTTGACAGAGCGGAGTTTAAGCCAAAGCGTGCGAGCGCTTTTGGAGCGCGACGACGCGCTCGCGGATTTGGTGGAGGCCGAGGACAGCGAGATCGACGAGCTCGAAAAACGGATTGATGGAAAGGTAATCGCTTACATTTCCACCCACGGTCCGATGGCCAAGGACTGCCGCTTTTTGATTACCGCCTCCAAGATTGCCAGTGAACTGGAGCGTATTGCGGACCAAGCCACGACGATTGCGCGCAGGACGCGTGATCTGAATAAAAACGCACCGCTGCAGTCCATGGCCGGCATTCCGGTAATGGCGCGCGAAGTGCAGTCCATGCTGCGCCAGAGTATCCGTGCGTTTGTCGAGCGGGAGACCAATCTGGCCCTGGAGGTCATCGGACGGGACAAGCTGGTGGATGCCGAATACAAGGAGGCTGCCTCGGAAGTGGAGACCGCCATCATGGCGAATCCCTCGACCACCGCCCGCGAGCTGCACCTTTTGACGGTCGCGAAGGCTCTGGAGCGCGCCGGCGACCACGCTACCAGCATCGCTGAGGAAGTCTTTTACCTGTATAAGGGCGAGGATATCCGGCATTCCAAGATCAAGGGGAAGCTCCCGGTGTAGGGGGGATCAGTGTCTGTTTTGAGCTTCGCGTGCGCGGAATTCCCCGGGGGTGGTGCCGGTGTACCGCTTGAAGTCTTTGCTGAAGAAGAAGCGGTCAGCGTAGCCGACCTGTTCGGCGATCTGCTTGATGGTTTCCCGGCTTTCCACCAGACGTCGTTTGGCCTGGCTGATCCGCTCGCGCCGAAGCCAGTCGATGGGGGAGGTGCCGAAGGTTCTTTTGAAGAGCCGGTTGAAGTGGGAGGGGCTCAGACCGCTCATCTCCGCTAGATCCTCCACCCGTGTCGGCTGGAAGTAGAAAAGGCGCATCCATTCCAGAGGCTTGCGGAGCACGGGCGGCGCCGCTTCAAGCGCTTCGCCTCTGCTGGCACGCGCGCAAAACGCCGCGGCAATGAGGCGTGCGACGGCCACGTGAATAAGTGCGGGGGATTCGGGCGCCGGATGTTGCATTCGTTGGAAAACCTCCGGATACACGGCCGCGGCGTCTGCGGGGCAGCCGGAAAACACGGGATGGAAGTCCGTGGATAGCATTTGGCTGAGGGACTCCAGCCGCGGGCCTTCGATGCGGAGCCAGTAGACCTCCCAAGGGTCCGCGGGATCGGCCCAGTGGGAGTGCGGCTTTGAGCAGTTGATCCAGGCGAGCTCGCCCGCGGCGACTTCGTGACGTTTTCCCTGCAACTGGACCCAGCCTTTTCCCGCGAGGCACCAGATGAGTTCGTGGCCGGGAAAATGGTCCCTTTCGACATGATGGTCGGCGCCGCCCACGAGGTGTCCGGCCCGCGGCACTGTGTAGAAAACCTCCTGATGCGCGGTGTTCGGAGTGGCGAACAGGGAGACTACAAACCGGGTTGCCGCGGGCGGAATTGGCATGAGCGGATACTACAACAAAGAAAGCGCTTGGCTCCATTTTCCATCCGGTCTTTGCATGGTTTTATTGGGGTATGAAGCGCAGAAGTCTCTTTGTTGGGATCCCCTTGTGGCTGTCCGTGGGCGCCTTCGCCGCGGAGCCGGTCCAGTTTGGGCGGGACGTGCTGCCGTTGCTTTCGGAGAACTGTCTGAATTGTCACGGCGCCGACGAGAGCAACCGGAAAGGGGGGCTGCGTTTGGATGTGCGGGAAGGGGCATTGGCGTCCAAGGACGGGGTGGCCGCGGTCGTCCCCAACCAACCGGATGCCAGCGAGCTGCTCAGGCGCATCACAAGCCGGGATCCGGAGGAGGTGATGCCTACGCCCAAGTCCCACAAGGCGCCCTTGAAACCGGCGCAGGTGGAGGTGCTGCGCCGCTGGATTGCCGAGGGCGCTCCATGGGGCAGGCATTGGGCGTTTGAATTGCCGCGACGTATGGATCCGTCCGGGGGAAGTGCGGCTGGGGTGCATCCGGTCGACCGGTGGGTGCGTGCGGCATGGGAGCGGGCCGGAGTGCAGGGGGCGGTGCGCGCGGATGCTGCGACGCTGCTGCGGCGGGTGAGCTTCGATTTGACAGGCCTGCCTCCGAGTTCCGCCGAGCTGGAGGCCTACCTTTCGGACCGTGCGCCGGGCGCCTGGGAACGGGCGGTGGCGCGGTTGCTGGATTCGCCGCATTTCGGCGAACGGATGGCGATGTGGTGGCTGGATGTGGCGCGTTACGCGGACACGGACGGGTTTCAGTCCGACGCGACGCGGACCAACTGGCCCTGGCGCGACTGGGTAGTGGATGCGTTTAACCGGAACCAGGGCTTTAACGCGTTTACCGTGGAGCAGTTTGCCGGGGATCTGCTTCCGGAGGCGTCGGCGGAGCAGCGGATGGCAACGTGCTTTCACCGCAACCACATGGCCAACGGGGAGGGCGGCCGTGATCCGGAGGAGAGCCGAGTGGATTACGTGATCGACCGGGTCAACACGATGGGCACGGCCTGGTTGGGGCTGACGCTGGGGTGCACGCAGTGCCACACGCACAAGTTCGATCCGATCAGCCACTCCGAGTATTACAGCCTGAACGCCTTCTTCAACAGCATCGACGAAACCGGCGCGGCAGGAAGCGGCGCGAAACCGGTGCTGGAGTACAAATCCGCGCATGCGCCGGCGGCGCTTGAGGAGGCCGAACAGCTTGTGGCGGACGCTAAGGCGGCGGAGGGCGCGGCGAGGTTGGGAGCGCGCGGGGCGTTTGGGGAAGCTTTGCCGGGTTGGGTCGAGCGGTCGCGGCGGGATTTTCGCGAATGGACCCCGCTTGTGGCGGCCGGCCTTGAGAGCACCGAAGGAACCGTGCTGTTGCAGGAGGCGGACGCCTCGGTGCGGGCAACCGGGCCGCATCCGCTGCAGGACGAGTACCGTGTTGCAGCGCGGGTGGGGCTGTCACGCGTGACGGGGTTGATGCTGGAGGTGCTCCCGGATGCGGCGCACACGGGAGGGGGGCTGTCGCGTGGAAAAAGCGGCGAGTTTATTCTGACGGACATCAAATTGCAGGTGCGTCAGCGCGGGCGCGCCGAGGTGAGGGACCTCAAGGTGGTGGGGGCCGTGGGGGATTATTCCGCCGACAAGAAAGCCAACGGCGGCTACGGGGACGTCAAGGACACGCTCGACGACGACCCGCGCAACGGCTGGAGCACCAAGGGCGCGCCGCAGGCGGAGCAACACGTGGCGGTGTTTCGGCTGGAGGAGGCGCTTGTCTTGGAGCCGGACGAGGAGCTGCTTGTGGAGCTGCGCCAGCGTTCGACTTTGGGCGATGCAAACATCGGGCGGTTCCGGCTTTCGGTGAGCGACCAACTGGGGGAGACGGTGAGCAAGCTGGGGCCAGGGCCGCTCGCCTCGCTGGCCGGGAGCGGGGTTTCTTCGGCGGAGGCGGTGCCGGAGGATTTGAAAAAGCGGTTGTTCGAACAGTTTTTGGAAGAGTACCCGCCCTATTTGGCGGCGAGGCAGAGGCTCGCAGTGGCCAACGCGCAGCTGGCGGAGGCGAAGTCCGCGGCGGGAAAACTCAAGGTGCTTGTGCTCGAAGAACGCAAGGAGCCGAGGGAGACTTTCGTGCTGTTGCGGGGGATCTGGGACAAGCACGGCGAACAGGTGGGGCCGGGCGTGCCGGCGGCCATTGCGCCGTGGCCGGCTGGGGAGCCTCAAAACCGGCTGGGCCTGGCCCGGTGGCTCGTTTCGCGGGAGAACCCCCTCACAGCACGCGTGGTGGTGAACCAATTGTGGCAGCTTCTTTTTGGAGAAGGCCTGGTGCGGACGCCGGAGGATTTTGGTTTGCAGGGGGAACGGCCGACGCATCCGGAGCTCCTCGACTGGCTGGCCGTGGAGTTTGTCGAAAGCGGTTGGGACGTCAAAAAACTGCTGGCGCTGTTGGCCAGCAGCGCGACCTACCAGCAGTCGTCCAAGGTTGGGGCCGAGGAACTCGCACGCGATCCGCAGAACAGGCTTCTGGCCCGCGGCACGCGCTACCGGTTGCCGAGCTGGATGCTGCGGGACGCGGCGCTGCGGTCGGCGGGTCTTTTGGAGACAAGGCTGGGCGGGCCGCCGGTGCGCCCCTACCAGCCGCCGGGAGTGTGGGAAGAGCTGTTCATGGGACGCTTCAAGTACGAGCCAAGCCTCGGCCCCGCCCAGTACCGGCGCACGCTGTACGCCTTTTGGCGGCGGGCCATCGCGCCGACGTTTCTCTTTGATAACGCGCAGCGGCGGGTGTGCGAGGTTCGCTCGCTGCGGACCAACACCCCGCTCCAGGCGCTGACTCTTCTCAATGACGAGACCTTCCGCGAAGCGTCTCGTGTGCTGGGGGCAAGGGCGCTGGAACAGGGAGGCGCCGGAAGCCGAGGGCGCTTGGAATGGCTGAGTCTCGCGGTTCTTTCACGCGTGCCCAGAGCCGCGGAGTGGCCGGTGCTTGAGCGCGCCCTGCAGCAGGCGCTGGACCACTATACCCGCACCCCCGCCGACGCGAAGGCTTTCCTCCGCAGCGGTCAGGCCCCCTTGCCGGCGGCAGCGCTTCACGTTGATGCGGCCTCGTACGCGGTCGTTGCCAGTCTGTTGCTCAATCTCGATGAAACCCTTTCTCATGAATGATCCTGTTTCCATAAGTCGTCGTTATTTTGTGGAGCGGTGCAGTGGCCTCTCGCTTGGGGCGATGGCGCTCGGAGCGTTGGGCCGTGAAGTTGGTGGGGCCGCAGCGGCACCGGGCGGGGAGGCGCCCCTGCAGCTTGGACTCGCGGAACTACCACACTTTCAGCCGAAGGCAAAAAGTGTGATCTTCCTGACGCAGTCCGGCGGTCCTTCGCAAATCGAGTTGTTTGACCAGAAGCCCGACTTGCACAAGTGGGCGGGAACGGAACTGCCAGAGTCCGTGCGCAAGGGCCAGCGACTGACCACCATGACGGCCAACCAGAAGCAGTTGGTGAAGCCGGCTGCGACGCGGTTTTACCGCTCGAAAGGCGGCGCGACCGTGGGCGAGTGGCTTCCTCACACGGCGGGGGTGGCCGATGAACTATGTTTCATCAAGTCGATGTGCACCGAGGAGATCAACCACGCGCCGGCGATGACCAAGCTGCTCACGGGCAACCAGATTGCCGGGCGCCCGAGCGTCGGTGCCTGGGTGAGCTACGGCCTGGGCAGCACGAACCGGAACCTGCCGGAATACCTGGTGCTCATTTCCAAGATGCAGCGGCCCAGCGACCAACCGCTCTACGACCACTACTGGGGAAGCGGGTTTCTGCCATCGCGTTACCAGGGGGTGAAGCTGCGCAACGCCAAGGAGCCGGTGCTTTATTTGCGGGATCCGGAGGGGATGCCACGCGCGCTAAGGCGCGATTTGTTGGACGGTTTGGGCGAGCTCAACGCGCAGCATTTGCAGGAGAAGGGGGATCCGGAAATCGCGACGCGCATCCGGCAGTACGAAATGGCGTTCCGGATGCAGAGCAGCGTGCCCGAGTTGACCGATCTTTCGGGGGAGCCGGAGGAGGTGTTTGAATTGTACGGGCCCGATTCGCGGCGGCCGGGAAGCTACGCTGCCAACTGCATTCTGGCGCGGCGGCTGGTGGAGCGGGGGGTGCGCTTTGTCCAGTTGGTGCACCCGGACTGGGACCACCACAGCCGGCTGACTTCCTGGTGCACGGCCCGGTGCCGCGACACCGACCAGGCCAGCGCGGCGTTGGTGCTGGATTTGAAGCGGCGGGGGCTGCTCGAAGACACGCTGGTGGTCTGGGGCGGGGAGTTTGGGCGCGGTGTGGCGGGGCAGGGCAAGTGGGACAGCCCGGAAGCGGGGCGGGACCACCATCCGCGCTGTTTTACGATGTGGCTGGCCGGCGGCGGGACCAAGAGCGGGTTTACCTACGGGGCGACGGACGACTTCAGCTACAACGTGGCGGAGAATCCGGTGCAGGTGCGGGATTTACACGCGACGATTTTGCACCAACTGGGGGTGGAGCACGAGCGCTTCGGGTACCGCTTTCAGGGGCTGGATTTCAGGCTGACCGGTGTGGAGCCGGCCCGGGTGGTGAAGGAGGTGTTGGCGTAGGGGAGCCGCGAGCGCGCGGCTTGAGAAAGAGAGGCTTGCACGCTGTCCCGAAAGGGAACCGCCAGCGTCTGTCAGTTTACCCTGACCCTTTCCCCGGTCGGGAAAGGAGTACCGAAGGTGGGACTCGAACCCACACACCCTCACGGATACCAGATTTTGAGTCTAGCGCGTCTGCCATTCCGCCACTTCGGCCTTCCTTAAATCCTGCCAAACGCAGGAAGTTCGAAGATACAAACGCAGATTGGTTCTGCAACTTATTATTGGCGGAAAGTGGGGCGAGCTTGCCGCTTGATGCCTGCCAATCCGGGCCCGCCTTGGGGGCCTTTTTCTGAGGCTTTGTGCAGGTCTCTCAGGTCCGGGCGAACCACTGGCCGGGCATGGGGCGGACGCGTTGCTTGAGTTCAAGCGAGAGCAGGGAGGCGATCGTCTGGGCCGGGCTGAGCCCGCTGTTGGAAATGAGCTCTTCCAGGGACCGCTCCCCAGTGGCGAGCGCCTCAAGAAGGATCGTCTCCTCGGGGGGAAGGGGAAGCGCAGGCAGGC